>NZ_LVCU01000490.1:0-5600 GCF_001647185.1 Rhodococcus sp. EPR-147 | reverse complement strand
CGAGATCGGCAATACCAGCGTCCGCTGCGAGCTCCTGCAGCTCACTGGATTCGACCCGCGCACCCTTGAGCGTGAAGTACACGTACTTGTCGCTACCCATCGACTCGAGTACGTCGACGGTGGCGGTGAAGGTGGCACCGCTCATCTTCTGGTAGCCGTCGATCAGTGCTGCGTCCTCGAAGTGCTCGGGGCGGATGCCGACAACCACCTCGCGACCCGGGTTCTTGGCCTTGATCGCGTCCATCCGCTCGAGCGGGATGTCGATCTCACCGAGCGCGGTCGACACTCCGTTCGCGGTGAGCTGTCCGGGAACGAAGTTCATCGAGGGCGATCCGATGAAGCCGCCCACGAACAGGTTTCGCGGCTTGTCGTACAGCTCCTGCGGAGAACCGATCTGCTGCACCAATCCGCCGCGTAGGACCACGACGCGATCGCCGAGGGTCATGGCCTCGGTCTGGTCGTGCGTGACGTACACGGTGGTGGTGCCGAGCCGCTTCTGCAGACGTGAAATCTCGGCGCGAGTCTGCACACGCAGCTTCGCGTCGAGGTTGGACAGCGGCTCGTCCATCAGGAACGCACTGGGGGTACGAACGATGGCGCGGCCCATGGCAACTCGCTGACGCTGACCACCGGAGAGGTTCGCCGGCTTGCGGTCGAGGTGCTGACTGAGGTCGAGGATCTTGGCTGCCTCTTCGACCTTGCTGTTGATCTCCGACTTCGAGAGCTTCGCGAGCGTGAGCGGGAACGCGATGTTCTGCCGCACCGTCATGTGCGGATACAGCGCGTACGACTGGAACACCATCGCGATGTCGCGATCCTTCGGTGCCTTCTCGTTGACGCGCTCCCCCGCGATGCGCAGCTCGCCGGACGAGATGTCCTCGAGACCGGCGATCATGTTGAGGGTCGTGGACTTTCCGCAACCGGACGGGCCGACGAGGATGATGAACTCGCCGTCGGCGATGGTGATGTCGACGTCGCTGACGGCAGCCGCGCCGTCGGGGTAGAGCTTGGTGACTTTGTCGAGAACGATTTCGGCCATGACGGTTATCCCTTCACTGCGCCGGACGTCAAGCCCGCCACGATACGTCGTTGGAAGAAGAGCACGAAAATGATGATCGGGATCGTGATGACGACTGCTGCCGCCGCGATCGATCCCGTTGGCTCCTCGAACTGAGAGCTACCGGTGAACTGCGAGATGGCCGCCGGGACGGTGACCGAACGTTCCGTCGCCGTCAACGAGATGGCGAGCAGGAGGTCGTTCCAGGCGAAGATGAACACCAGAATGGCGGCGGTGACGATGCCGGGTGCGGCCAGCGGGGCGATGACCTTGCGGAACGCCTGTGCCGGCGTCGCGCCGTCCATCTTCGCTGCCTTCTCGAGCTCCCACGGAATCTCGCGGAAGAACGCCGACAGGGTGTAGATCGCCAACGGCAACGCGAAGGTGATGTACGGAATGATCAGCCCCGGCCAGGTGTCGAACAGTCCCAGCGAGCGGGAGATGTCGAACAGCGGTGTCACCAGGGAGATCTGGGGGAACATCGCAATGAGCAGCGCTGCACCGACCAGAGCCTTCTTTCCCGGAAAGTCCAGACGCGCAGCGGCATACGCGGCCATCGTGCCGATCACCACGGCGATCACGGTGGTGATCAGTCCGATACCGATCGAGTTCACCAATGCCGAGGTGAACTGATTGGTCGAGAAGATGCCCTTGTAGTTGTCGAAGGTGATCGAACGAGGAATGAAGTTGCCGTCGGCGATGGTGGCCGTCGACTTGAACGAGAGGCTGATGATCCACAGCAGTGGAACGAGTGCGTAGAGCAGGACGAGGACGTTGACGACCGTCCAACCGACCTTCTTGCGAGGCGTAACAGTGGTCATTACTTGCGGCCTCCGTCGTCGGATCCCGGTGCCGATGCACCGAACAACTTGATGAACACGAACGCGATGATCGCGACGCAGAAGAAGATCAGAATGCTGATCGCCGACCCGAGCCCGAGGTTGAACGCACCGAACAAATTGTTGTAACCGAGAATCGAGACCGATCCGGTTTCGTTGCTACCGCGGGTGAGGACGTAGATGTTGTCGAAGATGCGGAACGCGTCGAGGGTGCGGAAGCGCACCGCGACGAGAATCGCCGGCTTCATCAACGGAATCGTGATGCGCATCAGCCTGGTCCACGCACCCGCTCCGTCGACCTCGGCCGCCTTGAGCAGATCGTCGGGCACCAGCGCCAGGCCTGCCAGAAGAAGCAGCGCCATGAACGGCGTCGTCTTCCAGACCTCGGCCAGTACGACGATCGCCAGTGACGGGAACTGCTCGGTGAGCGGAGCACTACCGTCGGGCAGCAGATTGGCGAGATAGCCCGTGCCGGGGGTCCACGCGTAGTACCAGCTGTACGCGGCGGCGACGGTCACGATGCCGTACGGGATGAGCACCACGGTGCGTACGAGTCCGCGACCGAAGATGGTGCGGTGCATGACCAGAGCCACGGCCAGACCGAGGATGAACTCGATGATCACCGAGATGATCGTGATGCCTGCCGTCACACTGAACGCCGTCCACCAGTAGCCGTCGGACAGCACGGTCACGTAGTTGGAGAGGCCGACGAATTCACGATCCTCGGGGAATGCGAGGTTGTACTTCTGCAGACTGAGCCAGAACGCGTAGATGATCGGATACCCGGTGACCGCGATCATCAGCAGGGCGGCGGGTGCAATGAGCATCAGCCCCAGGCGACGTTCGGCCTTCTTGCCGTCGGAGACGTTCTTCAGAGCCGCCTGCTTGTCGACAGGCTGCGATGCGGGCTGTGACTCGGTGGTGGCTCTCATGGAATCAACCCTTCGGAATTGACGGCCTTGGAGACCAGATCTGCGAGCTTGTCCACGTCGGCCACCGGATCGATGTTCTGCGGCGGGTTGAGCGCATCGGTCAGCAGAATCGAAATGCTCTGGTAGGCAGGCGAAACGGGTCGCACAGCCGCAGATTCGATGGAACCGAGAACCCCTTCCCACGCGGGATAGACGGCCTGGAACTCGGGATCGGAGTACAGCGACTTCAGCACCGGCGGCACACCACCGTTGACGGCGTTGTTGCGCTGGTTCTCCTCGTTGGTGAGGCAATCGACGGCCTCCCACGCGAGATCCTCGTGCTGAGTGGTCTTCGCGACGCCGATGTTGAAGCCACCGATGGTGACCTTCGCGGGCTCGCCCGGGTTCACCTCCGGATACGGGGCGCTACGGAAGACCTCGGCGATGCGTGCGTCCTGCTGATCCTCGGGCACCGTCGACAGGTCGAGGAACGAGACGGCACCGGCAACGGCGTTCTCCTTCAACCCGGGCAGCACGAACGGGTAGTTGACCTGGAATGCCATCCGTCCCGATTCCATGCCGAGGCGGGCAGTTGCCTCGTCGCTCTGCGAGACCGAGGGATCGCGGCCGTCGGCCGTGGCCACTCGCTTGATGATCTCGAGGGCTTTCTCGGTGGCGGCGCGATGCTCGGGAGTGTCGTTCAGCGTCACCGTCGTTCCGTCCTCGGCGACGACCGAACCACCAGCGCTCTCGAGCAGCGAGTTGAACCAGACCATGAAGCCCTCGTACTGCTTTGCCTGAACGCCGATCTGTGCGGGCTTGCCCGCCGCCGCATTGGCCTCGGCCACGTCGATCAGCTGATCCCACGTCTGCGGCGGCACTCCGTCGGGCACCTCGTCCGGGCGGTACCAGAGCAACTGGGTGTTGGAGTTGAGCGGCACCGCGTACAGCTGATCCTGCCACTCTGCCGTGGCGAGTGGGCCCTCGAGCGTGGCACCGTCGCGCAGCTTCTCGGACAGGTCCTCCGGGACGGGCAATGCCCATCCGGCCTCGGCGAACTCGGCCGTCCAGACGACGTCGAGTGTCATCAGATCCAGCGTCCTGTCGTTGCCGGCGAGGCGCCGCGCGAGCTGGAGCCGCTGATCGTTGGCGCTCTTGGGCAGAGTCCGTTGCTCCACTCGGTAGCGGCCGTTGGAGGCGTCGGAACACACCTGTGCCGCAGCGGCGTACTGCTCTGCGCCGTCTGCGGCAGTGTAGAAACTCAGAACCGGAACCGAACTGTCGGACGAACCACACGCTGCGAGCAACGGACTCGTGACCAGAGCCGCTGCCGCCAACACCCCTATCCTCGTTGCTTTTCCACGCCTACGACCACGATGTCTCGGCACTTTCCGCCTCCGTACGTTCAGTTACTCGCGCAGCACATTGTGTGGGACTGCCGTGCACGAAAGAAACGTAACCGAACTCACTGGCATAGAGGGCGATTTGGGGCTATTCCGTTACCTGTCGGTTGCCTGGTCGTCCACCAGGTGTGATCAGATCGACAGTTTGGCGAGCAGGTCGCGTGCTTTCTCCGCGGTTCGCGGCTCGCAGATGACGTCGTATCGGCCCGCGACCAACTGCATGCTCGACGCGAAATCTCGCTGTCCCTTGGTGGCCGCGTACGGAATGGACGCCGAGATCAGGCCGAAGATGATGCCACCGCCGACGCCGATGAGCAGCGCTCCGAAGATGTTCTCACTGAAGATGCCGAGGACCAGGCCGAGGAAGACTCCCAGCCAGGCACCCGAAACAATGCCTCCACCAATGACTTTGGGCCAGGTGAGGCGGCCGAGCACGCGCTCGACCTGCATCAGGTCGACACCGACGATCGTCACGTCCTGCACCGAGAACTCTTCGTCGGAGAGGTAGTCGACGGCGCGCTGCGCCTCGGCGTAGGTGGGGTAGGAACCGATAGGCCAGCCGGAGGGCGGAGTCGGCAGGCCCTGCCCTGGGCGACCGGGCTGCGAGAGGGGATTGGTCATGGCTCCATTGTGCCCCGAAACGGACACTCGGCACACCCGTTGTAGCGGTTCACAGCAGGTTGACGGTCGGTCAGGGCGCGGGCGGCACGAAGGCGGTCGTCCGTGTCATTCCTGCCGCACGTCCCTTCGCCGAGACGACGAGCGCCATCTTGCGGCTCGCCTCGTCGATCATCTCGTCGCCCAACATCACTGCGCCGCGACCGCCGCCCGCCGCGGAGGTGTGGAACTCGTACGCGTCGAGAATCATCTCGGCCTTGTCGTAGTCGGCCTGACGCGGCGCGAAGATCTCGTTGGCGGCCTCGATCTGCGTCGGATGCAGCACCCACTTGCCGTCGAAACCGAGGCCTGCCGTCCGGCCCGCCGCCCGACGAAAGGCGTCGAGATCACGTATCTGAAGATACGGACCGTCGATTGCCTGCAGACCGTGTGTTCGGGCGGCGAGCAGGATGGTCATCAGAATGTGGTGGTAGGCGTCGCCCGTGTCGTATCCGACCGGCTGCTCGCCGACGACCAGGGTGCGCATGTTGACGCTGGCCATCAGGTCTGCGGGACCGAACACCAGGGTTTGCACCCGCGGGCTCGCGGTCGCGATCTCGTCGATGTTGCGCAGACTGCGGGCGCTCTCGATCTGCGGCTCGATCCCGATCGCACCGACGTCGAGTCCGTGCTCTTTCTCGAGCTGGGTGAGCAGCAGATCCAACGCCTGCACGTGCGCGGCGCACTCCACCTTCGGCAGCAGGATGGCGTCGAGATTGCGTCCGGCACCGGA
>NZ_LVCU01000489.1:0-17056 GCF_001647185.1 Rhodococcus sp. EPR-147 | reverse complement strand
GAGTTCAGAGCATCGACGATGCGCGCGCGGGCCTCGACTTTCGCGATGGGCGCGACGGCGTCTTCGAGATCGAGGAAGATCGCGTCGGCAGGCAGTCCCTTGGCCTTGGCGATCATCTTGTCCGAACTGCCCGGAACGGCCAGCACCGATCTCCGTAGGCCCGACGCATTCACCGCAGCACAACCCCTGTCTGATTCATCGTCTGTATCGCCCAACCTCTAACCTTGCCATCATGGCAGCACTGAGCAAGGTATTCGCGGCCAGGCTCGCCGGCCTGGGCGTCCTGGGCCCCGACGGCGAATCCATCGGCCGAGTTCGCGACGTGGTCATCTCGATGCGGGTCGGCAGAGCGCAACCCAGAGTCCTCGGCCTCGTGGTCGAATTGGCAACGCGCCGAAGAATTTTCGTACCGATGCTCAGAGTCACCAGTATCGAGCCCAACTCGGTTCAACTCACCACCGGCAACGTCAGTCTGCGGCGATTCACCCAGCGCGCGAACGAGATCCTGGTGTTCGCCCAGATCCTCGACTCCAAGGTGCGCGTCGACGACCCCGAACTCGACGAGCTGCACGACGCCGATTCCATCGTCGTCGATCTGGGTATCGAGCTCACCCGAACGCGGGACTGGGTCGTCGCGCGAGTAGCCGTACGCAAACAACGTCAGCGCCTGGCGCGCCGCGGTGCCATCCATGTCGTGGACTGGCTGCACGTGCAGGGACTCACGCAGAACGAACTGTCGATGCCCGATCAGGGTGTGGCACAGCTGCTCATGCAGTTCGAGGACCTGCGAGCGGCCGACGTCGCCAACGCGATGCGCGAGCTTCCCGTCAAACGACGCATGGAAGTGGCGCGGGCCCTGGACGACGAACGGCTCGCCGACGTCGTCCAGGAACTGCCCGACGACGATCAGGTGGAGCTGATGCACTACCTCGGCGTCGACCGCGGTGCCGACGTGCTCGAGGCCATGGACCCCGACGACGCCGCCGACCTCCTCGGAGAGCTGCCCGAGACCGAAGCGGAATCGCTTCTGCGACTGATGGATCCGGAGGACTCAGCACCCGTCCGACGGCTGCTCGAGCACTCCCCCGACACCGCCGGTGGTCTGATGACCCCCGAGCCCGTCGTACTCACCGCATCGACGACGGTGGCCGAGGCGCTCGCCCGGGTACGCAACCCCGACCTGACGCCCGCGCTCGCCTCACTGGTGTTCGTGGTGCGGCCGCCCACCGCCACTCCCACCGGGCCGTACCTCGGCTGCGTACATCTGCAGCAGCTACTTCGAGAACCCCCGGCGAGTCTGGTCGGCGGCGTGGTGGACAGCGCCCTGCCGCGCTTGTCGCCCGAGGACAGCCTCACCGCCGTCACGCGATACTTCGCGACGTACAACCTCGTCTGCGGCCCGGTGGTCGACGACGAGGACCACCTGGTCGGGGCCGTGACCGTGGACGACGTCCTCGATCACCTGCTGCCCGAGGACTGGCGAGATCAGGAAGTGGCCGGACAGTGAAAGAAACAGCACGCCAGAGAATGGACACTCCGCGCGGATCGCGGATGTTCAACGTCAACGTCGATTTCGACCTCGGCAGGTCGGGCGAGAAGGCCGCGAGGTTCCTCGGTACCGGCCGCTACCTGGCGATCCAGACGGGCATCGTGATCGTCTGGATCTTCCTCAACGTCGTGGCGGTCAACCTTCGGTGGGACCCGTATCCCTTCATCCTGCTCAACCTCGCGTTCTCGACCCAGGCCGCGTACGCAGCTCCGCTGATTCTGCTGGCCCAGAATCGGCAGGACGACCGAGACCGCGTCTCGCTCGAGGAAGACCGTTCTCGCGCACAACAGACGAAAGCCGACACCGAGTTCCTCGCTCGCGAGTTGGCATCGCTGCGGATCGCGGTCGGCGAGGTCGCCACCCGCGACTACCTGCGCCGCGAACTCGACGAGATCAAGGCGCTCCTCGAGCAGGCGACGGGCCAGCCCACAGCGGCTCCGAAGAAAGCACGGAAGAAGGCCGCCGCCAGGGTGCAGGACGACGCGGGCACCCCGGAGGTCTCGGACCTCGATACGTAGCGGCTCGCTCTGTAACGGCCCGATAACGGAACAGTCTCGAATCAGGTACCCTCGATCCCGGTCATCAGGTCGGGCCCCGGTTGTCATCCGGGGAAATCAGGAGGTACAGCACGCGTGGGTCGTCACAGAAAAGCATCGACTTCCAAGGTTCGACGGAACTCGGTGATTGCTCTGGCAGGTCTCGTCCCCGCAGGACTCGTCACCGCCGCCACCAGCGCCGGAGCCACGGAATACATTCCGTTCGTCTCGGCCAAGACCACCACGGCCGCCCAGGAATCGAACTCCGTGGTGGAGACTCCGCAGCCGATCGCCCAGGACCAGCAGGCGCAGCCGGTGGCTCAGGCCGAGCAGCCGGTGCCCGCCGCGGTCCCCGCACCCGCGCCGATTCCCGAGATCCCGCCCACACCCGAGCTGCCCACCAACCTCGCCGTCAGCCCCATCGCCATCCCGGTCGTCAACGTCTCGGCGTACAAGAACGCCGAGCGGATCCTGGCCCAGCAGCAACCCGGCTGCGGCATCGGCTGGACCGTCATCGCCGGCATCGGCCGCGTCGAATCCACCCATGCCAACAACGGCAAGGTCGACGACTCGGGCGAACTGCACGAACCCATCCTCGGCCCCCGGCTGAACGGCACACTGGCCGGCAACCAGGTGATTCGTGACACCGACGGCGGGGCGCTCGACGGCGATGCCGAATACGACCGCGCAGTGGGACCCATGCAGTTCCTGCCCTCGACGTGGAACCTCTATCACGCCGACGGCAACGGCGACGGAGTCTCCGACCCCCAGAACCTGTTCGACGCAGCCCTGGCCACCGGCATGTACCTGTGCGACAACGGCACCGACATGCGCGATCTGGGATCGACCACCAAAGCGATCCTGCGCTACAACAATTCGATGGCCTATGTGGCGAACGTGCTCGCATGGTCGGCCGGCTACGCCACCGGCATCGTCCCGTCCTCGGACCAGCTGCCCCGCATTCACTGACATCGCGCCCGCGCCTGCCCTGCTGTCCGTCGGCGCACGACCCACCGCCTAGCATGAGGCAATGGCTGTACTGACCGAATCCGACGTTCGGACCGCACTCACGAAGGTGATCGACCCCGAGATCCGCAAACCCATCACCGACCTCGGGATGGTCAAGAGCATCGACATCTCCGACGACGGCGCGGTCGGCGTCGGCATCTATCTGACCACTTCCGGCTGCCCGATGAAGACCGAAATCAGCGATCGCGTGAAGAACGCCGTCGCCGACGTCGCCGGCGTGGGCACCGTGACGGTCGAACTCGACGTCATGAACGACGAGCAGCGCACCGAGCTCCGCAAATCTCTGCGCGGCGATTCCGCGGAGCCGATCATTCCCTTCGCGCAACCCGGATCCCTGACGCGCGTGTACGCGGTGGCGTCGGGCAAGGGCGGCGTGGGCAAGTCCAGCGTGACGGTCAATCTCGCCGCGTCACTGACCGCCCGTGGGCTGTCGGTCGGCGTGCTCGACGCCGACATCTACGGTCACTCCGTGCCCCGGATGCTCGGAAACGACGCGCGGCCGACGCAGGTCGAGAAGATGATCATGCCGCCGCAGGCGCACGGAGTGAAGTTCATCTCGATCGCGCAGTTCACCCAGGGCAACACCCCCGTCGTCTGGCGCGGGCCGATGCTGCACCGCGCACTGCAGCAGTTCCTCGCCGATGTCTTCTGGGGCGATCTGGACGTACTGCTGCTCGACCTCCCGCCCGGCACCGGTGACGTGGCGATCTCTGTCGCCCAACTCATTCCGAGTGCCGAGATCCTCGTCGTCACCACTCCGCAGCAGGCCGCGGCCGAGGTGGCCGAACGAGCGGGCGCGATTGCATTGCAGACGCGTCAGCGCGTGGCAGGCGTTGTGGAGAACATGTCGTGGCTCGAACTGCCCGACGGTACCCGGATGGACATCTTCGGATCCGGTGGCGGACAGGACGTATCCGACAGACTGACCAAGGCAGTGGGTGCCAGCGTGCCTCTGCTGGGTCAGATCCCCCTCGACACCGCCGTCCGAGAAGGCGGAGACGCCGGCACTCCGATTGTACTGAGCAACCCGGAATCGCCTGCAGCACAAGCACTCGAAGCCGTGGCAGCGAAATTGGCAGTCCGTGAACGCGGACTGGTCGGCATGTCACTCGGAATCGACTCGGCGCGCAAGCTCTAGACACGCGTGGCAGCCGGCCTGACTGACGGCCCCCACCCAGCTGTGGATCAATGTGGCTTTGTTGCACTCAGAGTGACTGAATCCCGCATTGATCCGAATGGGCGTGGTCGGGAGCGGCGACCGAGGATTCAGGCTTACGTGGCGTCGGCGTCGATCGGCGGGGTATCGCCTGCAGACAGTTTCGGCTCGTTCTTGCTCATCGACACCCCACTGCGAGCGGTTCCGGTCTGTGGAGTCGGTCCGCCGACGTTCTTCGGCTTGGTCTCGAAGGGCTTGCCCTTGAAGGTGTCGTCGAGTGGGTTCTTGAAGACCGAGTCGTCACCGTCGAGCAGGTGTTTGGTGATCACCGCGCGAGGGGTCATGCCCCGGAGCTGGTTGAGATCGGCAAGCGGCTTGCGAAGGTCCTCGAAGTCGGTGCCGAGCTCGTCCTTGAGCTGTTGGCTCGCGCCGTTGGCGTAGTCCTTGACCTGCCGGATCGACTTGGACACCCAGCTGATGGCGCCGGGGAGGCGATCGGGGCCGAGGATCACGAGAGCTGCTACGAGGAGAATGACGAGCTCTCCCCAACCGATGTTGCCGAACACGCCTGCCAGCCTACGTCGTCAGTCCGAAACCGGCGTGACGGAGAGGTCCACCAGCCGTCCCGACCGGACGAGTTGCACCGGAACCGACTCCCCGATCGTCGTGGCCTGCACGGCGACGACCAGTTCGTCGGCGTTACCCACGGTGCGGTCGCCGACCTTCGTGATGACGTCTCCCTCGACGATGCCCGCTTCCTGAGCAGGCCCGCCCGAGCGCACGTTGGCCACTTCTGCCCCGGCGGAGGTGTCGTTGATGACCGATCGGGCGTTGACGCCGAAGTCGGGATGACGCATGACGCCGTCCCGAATGAGACTCTGCGTCACCTCGGTGACCTCGTCGACGGGGATCGCGAAGCCGAGGCCGACCGATCCGCCGCTCTCGCTTCGGATGGCCGAGTTGATGCCGATCACGCGGCCCTCGAAGTCGATGAGCGGACCGCCGGAGTTGCCGGGGTTGATGGCGGCGTCGGTCTGAACGGCATCGATGACGGCGTTGGTATCGGTGCCTTCACCGGACAGCGCCACGGGCCGATCGAGCGCGCTGACGATGCCGGAGGTGACGGTCTTGTTCAATCCCAGCGGCGAGCCGACCGCGATCACGTCCTGCCCGACGCGAACGTCGTCGGAACGACCGAGTTCGGCGACGGTGAGGTTGCCGACATCGGTCTTGAGGACGGCGAGGTCGGTCTTGGTGTCGCGGCCGACGATGTCGGCGGGCACCTTGGTGCCGTCGGAGAAGGTCACTTCGAGTGTCGAGTTCTCCGGGTCGGATGCCGCCAGGGAGATCACGTGGTTGTTCGTCACGATGTAGCCGGCACCGTCGATGACGACGCCCGAGCCGGTGCCGCCGGTCTCGCCGAGCGTCACCTGGATGGAGACGACGGACGGCAGGACGGCGTCGGCGACGTTGCTGATCTGTCCGCGCGGGATGTCGTCGCCGCTGGACTGGGTCAGCGTCACTTTCTGGCTGGTCAACGCGCCCGTCACCTCGGCGGTGAGGCGACCGAACAGCCCGCCTACCAATCCGATGACGAGTGCGAGAACACCGAGTACGACGAGAGCTCGGACGGACACAGACCGACCGAACAGCACGTCTCGCACACCGAGTTTGGTGCCAGGTGGAAGAACGGGAGGGGGCGGGGAATCGAGCGCCGCGCTGCCGAGGGAGACCCGAGAGGTGGGGTCGCGCCACGGATCGGCCGGAGCCGACGGGGCGGTGTCGCTCTCGTCCTCGGCGTTCGGGTCTCGTTGCAGTGATTCATGGGCATCGTTCGGGCGACCGAACGCCTCGGCGAGGACAGGATCGGGTGGGCGCACCGAAACGCGCGAGGGAAGTTCGTCGCCGGGCCTACGAGGAGAGAAGGAACCGTCCACGTCGTCGGGACGTCCGAACACCGAGGCCGACACCGGATCGACGGAGGGTCGATACAGCGGACGCGGTGGCAACCGAGGACCTTCCGGACCGGTCCCTGCGGCCTCGGAATCTGCCGGATCGGTGCCTGCGGTCTCGGTGCTGGTCGAATTCGATGTCACGCGTCCGGTTACCCCTCGCATACGTCGGTGTGAGAGTTCAGTATCACTCGAGCGGTCGGCGCGGCTCGATGCAGGTGAGAAGAGTCGGGCACCGTCAGCGTCGTCGACGGCGGACGTCGGCTACGGCGGACATGAAGGTTCGCTTGGTGTGGGACGGCCGATCCTCGCCGGCGCAGGACGGTATCTGGCTGAGCAGACCGAGCAGAGAATGGGGCATCGACATCTCCCCTGCTCCACGCAAGGCCTTGCGCGCCTGCTGCTGAGCCTCGACCTCGGCGGCGCACTCGGGGCATTCGGACAGATGGTCGGCTGCACGGAGATAAGCGGGCATTCGCAATTCGCCGTCGACGTACGCCGCGACGGCCTCACTGGCCAGATGTTCGGTGGAGCTGAATTGCTTCGGCTTGCGCGCCTGCGTCATCCAACCCTCCTCGTAGCTAGTGGACACTTGCGTGACCGGAGTCGACCTTCCCGTGCACTCGAAGGTACTCGCGTAGCGCCTGGCGTCCACGGTGAATGCGACTGCGAACCGTTCCGAGCTTGACGCCCAGTGTCGCACCGATCTCTTCGTAGGACAGTCCTTCGATGTCGCACAGCACGATTGCGGCGCGGAACTCGGGTGCCAGCGAGTCGAGCGCGGACTGCAGATCGGGATCGAGGCGGGCATCGTGGTAGATCTGCTCGGGGTTGGGTCGGTCGGAGGGAACGCGGTCGTAATCCTCGGGAAGCGCTTCCATACGGATGCGGCTACGACGGCGAACCATGTCCAGGAACAGGTTGGTGGTGATGCGGTGCAGCCACCCTTCGAAGGTGCCCGGCTGGTAGTTCGACAGGGAGCGGAACACGCGAATGAAGGTGTCCTGCGTCAGGTCCTCGGCGTCCTGAGCGTTGCCGGACAGACGGTAGGCCAGTCGGTAGACGCGGTCGCCGTGTTCGCGAACCAGTTCGTCCCAGGACGGCATGGTGGAGTCCTCGCCGGTCGCATCGAACACTGCGGTGCCGCTGAGGTCGTCGGGCGCGGGTACGGACTCGGGTAGACGCGCGGTGTCGCGATCGCCGTTGATCTTGTAAATAGTTGGATCCTCCTGCTCAGGACTGCGTACGTCCTTCTGATTCAACCGACGACTACCCTCGGATGTTCCAGCTCACACTTCGCAATCGAGATGGACCTTCGATTCCTCCATAGCCTGACGGACCCGCGTGTGGGTCCGGTATGAAACAGCTGAGGCGCACCTGAGAATGTGTGCGTGAGAATGTGCCCTGGGCACGATAGCCTCGGGGCGTGCCGACCAACGCCGAGAAGATGCTCGCCTACGCCGAAGACTCCGCCCAGGAGGACGAGGTTCTGATCGCAGCCAGAGAGCGAGCCGTCGACCTCGGTGCCGCCCCGGTACCGCCGTCGGTCGGAGCGATTCTGTCCATCTTCACCCAGATGCTCGGCGCGAAGACCGTCGTCGAAATCGGAACAGGCGCAGGCATCAGCGGACTGTGGCTGCTCGACGGGATGCGCGCGGACGGCGTTCTCACCACCATCGACACCGAACCGGAGCACCAGCGCGCGGCCCGAGAAGCGTTCCGCGCGGGGGGAATTGCGCCTTCACGTACCCGGCTGATCAACGGTTGGGCGTTGGACGTGCTCCCCCGGTTGGCCGACGACACCTACGATTTGGTGTTCATCGATGCCAGTCCGGCCGACCATCCGCACTTCGTTGCCGAGAGCGTCAGGCTGCTGCGCCCCGGCGGAGTTCTGGTGCTGCACAACGCGTTGCTCGGCGGACGGGTCGCCGATCCCACTCAGCGCGACGCCACCGCTGTTGCAGTCCGTTCCGCTGCCCGGGCCATCGCCGAGGACGACCGTCTGACGACGGTGCTGCTGCCCTTGGGCGACGGGTTGATCTGCGCGTCGAGAGCGTGAGCGGCTGCGCCGCATGTGAGCGGTAACTCGTAGCGGGTTACGAATTACCGTTCACATGCCGCAGGCTCTAGATCCAGACGCCCTTGCCGACGGAGACGACTCCCCCGGCACTGACGTTGAAGCGTTCGCGATCGCGTTCGTGGTCGACGCCGATGATCTCGCCGTCGCCCACCACGACGTTCTTGTCCAGGATCGCGTGCCGCACGACGGCACCCTTGCCGATCCGGACGCCGGGCATCAGGACGCTGCCCTCGACGGTTGCGCCGCTGTCGATCATGACGTTGGAGCTGAGCACCGAGTTGCGGACCGTGGCCGCGGACAGGATGCACCCGGCACCGACGACCGACTCCTGAGCCAAGCCGCCCTGGACGAACTTGGCGGGCGGCAGGTTCTCGGCCGATCCGCGGATGGGCCAGCGGCGGTTGTACAGGTTGAAGATGGGGTGCACCGACACCAGATCCATGTGGGCGTCGTAGAAGGCATCGATGGTGCCCACGTCTCGCCAGTAGCCGCGGTCGCGCTCGGTGGCACCGGGCACGACGTTGTCGTTGAAGTCGTAGACCGAGGCGACGCCCGCTTCGACGAGCGCCGGAATGATGTCGCCGCCCATGTCGTGGTCGGAGTCGACGTTCTCGGAGTCGGCTTTGATGGCGTCGACGAGCACCTTGGTGGTGAACACGTAGTTGCCCATGGACGCATAGGTGACGTCCGGGTCGTCCGGGGTGCCGGGCGGCTGCGCCGGCTTCTCCAGGAACTGGGTGATCTTGCCGTTCTCGTCCGAATCGATGCACCCGAACGCGAAGGCCTCGCTGCGCGGAACCCGGATACCGGCGACGGTGACGCCCGCGCCGGAGTCGATGTGCTGCTGCACCATCTGTTCCGGATCCATCCGGTACACGTGGTCGGCTCCGAAGACCACGATGTACTCGGGGTCCTCGTCGTACACCAGGTTCAGCGACTGGAAGATCGCGTCGGCGCTGCCGGTGTACCACCGGGGTCCGAGACGCTGCTGCGCGGGAACCGGAGTGATGTACTCCCCGGCGAATCCGGACAGCCGCCACGTCTGCGAGATGTGGCGGTCCAGTGAATGGGACTTGTACTGGGTGAGCACGCAGAGCCGGAGGTAACCGGCGTTGACGAGATTGCTCAGCACGAAGTCGATGAGTCGGTAGGCGCCCCCGAAGGGAACTGCCGGCTTGGCTCGGTCCGCGGTCATCGGGTAAAGACGCTTACCCTCGCCGCCGGCAAGCACGATCCCTAGTACGTGCGGTTGTGTCCTCACCCACTCAACCTATCCGCACCGAGAGAACCTTGCGAGCAGTACACGCACAACTGCTGGGGAATGTAGGTTCGTTCACGTGCGCGTAGCAATGATGACCAAGGAATATCCCCCGGAGATCTACGGTGGCGCTGGCGTTCATGTCACCGAGTTGTCCGCGCAGCTGAAGTCGCTGTGCGACGTGGACATCCACTGTATGGGCGCGCCCCGCGACACTGCGCAGGTGCACGACCCGGATCCCGCGCTCGCCGGAGCCAACGCTGCGTTGACGACGTTGTCGGCCGAGCTGCGCATGGCGAACGCCGCCGCAGGCGCGGACGTGGTGCATTCGCACACCTGGTACACCGGGCTCGCAGGTCATCTGGCAGCAGAGTTGTACGACGTCCCCCATATCCTCACCGCGCACTCCCTCGAGCCGCGTCGGCCGTGGAAGGCCGAACAGCTCGGCGGCGGATATCGCATCTCGTCGTGGTCCGAGCGCAACGCCGTGGAGTACGCCGACGCGGTCATCGCCGTCAGCGAGGGCATGGCCAAAGATGTGCTCGACGCCTATCCGCGACTCGATCCGAGCCGGGTTCACGTGGTGCGCAACGGAATCGACACCCAGCGGTGGTTCGCCGATCACGGCACCTCGACCCTGGACGAGATCGGCGTCGATCGAAGCAAGCCGATCGTCGCGTTCGTCGGACGCATCACCCGGCAGAAGGGCGTCGGGCACCTGATCGCGGCCGCCCACCATTTCGACCCGTCGATCCAGCTCGTCCTGTGTGCAGGCGCGCCCGATACACCGGAGATCGCCGCGGAGACCGAGCGCGCGGTGGCGTCGCTCGCCGAGCAGCGCAGCGGCGTGTTCTGGGTCAAGGACATGCTGCCCACCGACAAGATTCGCGAGATTCTCACGGCAGCAGCAGTGTTCGTCTGCCCCTCGGTGTACGAGCCACTCGGCATCGTCAACCTCGAGGCGATGGCCTGCGAAACCGCCGTGGTGGCTTCGGATGTCGGCGGCATCCCCGAGGTCGTCGACGAGGGCCGCACCGGACGCCTGGTGCACTACAACTCCTACGAACCCGACGCTTTCGAGCGAACCCTCGCCGACACCGTCAACGAGGTCGCCCTCGACCCCACGCTCGCGACGGCGATGGGCAAGGCGGGCCGCGAGCGCGCTGTCGCCGAGTTCTCCTGGGCCTCTATCGCGAAGCAGACTCTCGCCGTCTACAACGACGCGCTGGCGCGGCGCCGCTGATCGGGACGACTCAGCGATTCACCCTGCGATAGGTCGACACCGTCACCGACGCGGTGACCTCGGTGACGTCCGGTAGCTCCCCCAGGGCAGCGGACCGAGCGTCGGGGTCACCGTGTCGCGACGACGGACCCATGCCGATCAGCGCTTCGATGTCGTTGTGCGAGAGCATCATCGAGTAGTCGAGCGCAGACTCCGCCACCGGCTCGAACAGGCCGGACAACGATTCGCCGAGCCGGCGGGTCTTGTCCTCGGCGACGCCGATGAGGCCCAGTGGGCCCCGCAGTTCACGCTGATGTCGCATCGTGGGCGTGACGACGACCAACACTCCGTCGTCGACGAGGACTCGGTTCAGCTCGCCGGCGTTGCGTGGGGCGAACACGCACGTCACCGCGGACAGGGCACCCGACCGCACCGGAAGTCCACTCCAGATGTCCGCGACCACGGACCCCAGCCTGGGGTGGGATCGTGCGGCGCGCCTGGCCGCGAACTTCGACACGTCGACGCCTATCCCCCGGGCCTCGGGGCGGGCGTCGAGAACAGCCGCGAGGTAGTGACCGGTTCCGACTCCGACGTCGAGCACCACCTCGCTGTCCACCGGGACACCCGCCGAGACCGCTGCGGCGATCGGGTCGAAATGCCCCTTCTCCAGGAACACGTCGCGTGCCGCGATCATCTCGGCCGAGTCGCCGGCGAACTTGCCGCCGTCACCGGTGAGCAGACTGACGTAACCCTGCCGGGCCACGTCGAACGAATGCCCTCGATCGCACCACAGCGTCCGATCGGTGTCGCCTACACCGAGTCCGGAGTCGACCTCGCGCACTCGGCACTGCGGACACAACAGCACGTCCACGACATCGGTCAGCATCGAGCACCTCTTTCACACCGGCACGCACACCCTTGGAAACAACACAAAGCCCCGCTTGCCGGTACGGCCAGCGGGGCTGAGCGATGATCGATCGACAGGGCGATCAGCCGGTGACACCCTTCAGTTCGTCACCGAGTGCCGCGGCCTCGTCGGGGGTCAATTCGACGACCAGGCGGCCGCCCCCCTCGAGCGGGACACGCATGACGATTCCTCGTCCCTCTTTGGTTGCTTCGAGGGGACCGTCCCCGGTCCGGGGCTTCATCGCCGCCATCCTCTGCTCCCTCCAGATCTGCGCCCACCAACTCGGCGCCTCGGCCTAAAAGATAAATTCGTCGCGGGGCGACGGGTGTTGACTCCTATTCTTCCCTATCGACCTCGATACCGGGAAACGGAGTCGGTATTCGTGACCTGCACCCAGCACTCCGACAGGTGATCGTCGACCATTCCGGTGGCCTGCATCAGGGCGTAGGCGGTTGTCGGACCGACGAACCGCAGACCACGCCGCTTGAGCTCCTTGGCCATGGCTGTGGACTCGGGAGTCGAGGCGGGCACTTCGGAGAACTCGGTCAGGCGCGCCGGCCTGGGTTCCGGCGCGAAGGACCACAGCAGGGTGTCGAGGTCGGTGTCGTGGAGATCGACGACGGCGCGCGCGTTGTTCACCGCTGCCTCGATCTTGAGCCGATTGCGCACGATGGACGCGTCATTCATCAACCGATCCACATCGGCCTCGTCGAAGCGGGCCACCTGCTCCGGATCGAAACCGGCGAATGCGGTGCGGAAACTCTCGCGCTTGCGCAGGATCGTGATCCACGCCAGACCCGATTGGAACGCTTCGAGACACAGTCGCTCGTAGAGCTCGTTGCGCCCGTGAAGCGGCTGCCCCCACTCGACGTCGTGGTAATCCCGATACACAGAGTCGTCGGTGGCACCCCACGGGCAGCGGAGCTTGCCGTCCGGTCCGGCGACAGCACTCATTGCCCGTCCGGCTCGGATGCGGCCGACTGCGGGGTACCCGAGGACTGCGCGGCCGACAATCGCGAACGAAGCATGTCGATCTCGCCGCCGAGTCTCTCCAGTGCCCAGTCGACCTCACTGGGCTTGTAACCCCGCAGGCTCTGCTGGAACTTCAGCGCGCGCACGTCGGCACCGGTGACGCCCTCCGCGGGCAGAACGGTCGCGGTGGTTCCCTCGGGCAACGGGCCCAGTTCCTCACCGCGACCGAACACCGCCGACGCCACGAAGAACAATGCAGCAGCGACGACGGCAATGACGACGACGTAGATCAGCAGCGTCAACATGCCTCGATCTTGTCACGACCGCCCGACACGACTATTTCAGCGAGTTCATCGCCGGTCGATCCAACAACGACACCTCGGTCGAGAACGGCTCGAACGAGTCACCGTCGACGCGGAACTGCAGAAGACCGGCACCGGAATCGACCATCCCGCAGCGGTTGAGCATCGTCCCGACGATCTGTCGGCTCATCGCCCCGAGTTCGACCAGCGGGCGGTTGCGGTGCTTGCGCACTCCCAGATTCACCTGGCCGATCGCCCCCAGCCCGAGCCTGTCGTAGGTATCGAGCAACAGCCCGATCTCCACTCCGTAGCCGGGCGCGAACGGCACCGCGGACAGAAGCTCACGCGTACCGGCGTACTCGCCCCCGAGGGGCTGAATGACCCCGGTCAGCTCGGGCCGCAACGCAGCGAGCAGCGGCCGTGCCACCAGCTCGGTGACGCGTCCACCGCCGTTGGCGTCCTCGGTTCCGCTGGTCCGCAACGGACGGCGGTAGTAACCCTTGACGAGGTGGATGCCGTCGCCCATCAGCAGGGGGCCGAGCAACTTGGGTACGAACGCCGGATCGGGGTTGATCAGGTCGGAGTCGACGAACGCGATGAGGTCACCGGTCGACGCAGCCACCGATCGCCACAGCACCTCGCCCTTGCCTGGTACCGGGTCGACCCCTGGTACCGCTTCTTCTCTGCTGATGACCCGTGCACCGGCCGCCGTCGCGCGCACAGCCGTTTCGTCGGTGGAACCGGAGTCCAACACGATCAGCTCGTCGACGAGACCGCCGAGCAACGGGTGGATCGTGTCGATGACGGCGGCGACCGTCTGTTCCTCGTTGAGCGCCGGGAGTACCACCGACACCGTTCGGCCCGCTTTGGCGGCCTCGAGTTCGGCGACGGTCCATTGCGGGGTGTCCCAGCTGTTGGTCTCGGACCACGCCCTGGTGACGTCCGTTCGATCTGCAAGTGTCATGCCAGACCCCTGACCGTCCGCGCCGGGGTTCTCAGACCCTGGATCGCTGCCACCATGTCGACGACTCTTCTGGTCGACGCAACTTCGTGAACCCGGAACATTCGGGCTCCGCCTGCTGCGGCCAATGCTGTCGCTGCCAATGTTCCCTCCAACCGGTCGGCGAGCTCTACCCCTAGAGTCTCGCCTACGAAGTCCTTGTTGCTCAGCGCCATGAGCACAGGCCACCCGGTGTTTACAAGATCGTCCACGCGACGCAACAACTCGAGCCCGTGATAGGTGTTTTTCCCGAAATCGTGCGTCGGATCGATGAGAATCGAATCCTTTTTCACCCCCTCCGCGACGGCGTTCTCCGCGGCGGCGGTGACTTCGGCGATCACGTCGGCCACCACATCGGTGTACCGAACACGATGCGGGCGCGTACGGGGCACCGCCCCGCCGGTGTGCGAGCAGACGATGCCGACACCTTCGGCGGCAGCGACACGCACCAGCTCCGGGTCGGCCCCGGCCCACGTGTCGTTGATCAGATCCGCGCCGACGCCACAGGCCAGTCGAGCGACCTCGCTGCGCCAGGTGTCCACACTGATCAACAGCTCCGGGTACGCGTCCCGGATGGCCTCGACGAACGGAACGACGCGGCGAATCTCCTCCTCGGCGTCGACGATGGTGCCGGGGCCGGCCTTCACACCGCCGATGTCGATCATGTCGGCACCCTCCGCGACGGCCCGGTGCACCGACGCCATCGCTGCGTCGTCGGAAAAGTTCGCACCCCCGTCGTAGAACGAATCGGGGGTGCGATTGACGATCGCCATGACCAATGCGCGATCGTCGGCGACCGGTTTGCCGCAGAGAGTGCTCATGAAATCAATAGTGGCACGTGGGCATATTTCGAGTGCTCAGCCCTTGGGTGCCTTGCCTGCGGCGACCTCGGCCACGTAACCGTCGTACGCCTTCTCGTAGCCACCGGACTTGCCACGCAGCACGTACAGGTCGCTGTCGCTGTCCTCTTCGTAGCCGAGCTTTCGCAGGGCCACCTTCTGGCTCTTGAACGTCGACGTCTGCTCGAGGCTCTCGACGACCCTGACGAAGAGGGGCACCGCGTACGTCGGGAGCTTGTCGTAGAGGTGCTCGGCCATCGTCTTGCCGTCGAAGGTCTCGCCTTCGCGCAGCGTCACCGCAGCCATGCCTGCTTTGCCGTCGGTTCCCTCGATGTCGACGCCGTACACGACGGCGCCGTCGATCGACGAGTGCCCACCCAGGGCTCCTTCGACCTGTGTGGTCGCGACGTTCTCGCCCTTCCAGCGGAAGGTGTCACCGAGGCGGTCGACGAACGCGACGTGCATGAAGCCCTGCTTGCGGACCAGGTCGCCGGTGTCGAACCAAGCGTCGCCGTCCTTGAATCCGTCGCGCACCAGCTTCTTCTCGGTGGCCTTGTCGTCGGAGTAGCCGTCGAACGGTGCTCGGTCGGTGACCTTGGACAGCAGCAGTCCGACCTCGCCGTTGCCGACCTTGCGGAGCTTGCCGTCCTGGCCGCGCTTGGCCTTGCCGGACTCCTCGTCGTACTGGACGACGGCGTACGGCAACGGGCAGACGCCTGCGGTCTTCTTCATGTTCAGGGCGTTGATGAATGCGATGTTGCACTCGCTGGCACCGTAGAACTCGGCAACGCGGGAGATGCCGAATCGCTGGGTGAACTCTTCCCAGATCTCCGGGCGCAGTCCGTTGCCGACGATCAGCTTGACCGAGTTGTCCCGATCGGAAGGCTTCTCCGGCTGTGTCAGCAGGTAGCGGCACAGCTCACCGATGTAGGTGAACGCGGTGGCCTTGTTGAGCCGGATGTCGTCCCAGAAGTTGCTCACCGAGAACTGCTTGCCGATGGCCATCGTCGCGCCGCCTGCGAGCACCGAGGACAGCGTCACCGTCAGCGCATTGTTGTGGTAGAGCGGCAGGCAGCAGTAGATGACGTCGTTGCTGCGCAGCCGCACACCCATGTTGCCCAGACCGGACATCGACTTGAGCCAGCGGAAGTGGCTCATCAGGCTGGCCTTCGGCATGCCGGTGGTGCCCGAGGTGAAGATGTAGAACGCCTTCTCCTTGGCCTGGATCTCGGCGGTGACCTTCGGATTGGCCGTCGACGCCGTCGCCGCGAGCTCGGCCAGCTTCTTCAGCGGCAGTACTGCTCCGACCTTCGGCTCCCCGTCGAGCGAATCGAGAGCTTCCTGTGCGCTCTCGTCCAGCACGAGGACCTTCGCGTCGAGAATGCCGAGGCTGTGCTCGAGCACGTCACCGCGCTGGTTGTAGTTCAGCATTCCCGCCGTGGCACCGAGCTTGACGGTAGCGAGCGCGGCGAACAGTGCCTCCGGTCTGTTCTTGCTGAGAATTCCGACGACGTCGCCGCGCTTCACCCCGTGGTCCGCGAACACCGCCGCGTACTGGTTGACGAGTTCGTTCGCGTCCCGATAGGTGATCGATTCGCCCTCGAACCGCACGAACGGACGGTCGCTGTTCTTCGCGGCGGCGTCCTGGAAGACCTGACCTATCGACGCTTTGTGGTCGGGCTTGCGGGTGAATCCCGCCAGGCCCTTGAGCAGACTAGGCACCTCCGTCACCATTTTCGGCAACGCGACCGCGAGGTCGGTCACTCCAATTTTCTGACGGGCATCGACAGCCATGAACTCCCCTTTGAAGACGATGTGAGATTTCTTACCCTACTTGAGAGTAACAACTTTGAGCATCTCACTTCGTGGCCGCGCTTGGTGACCTGTCACAACGTTGCGCAGGCATCCAGTGCTGCATCGACGGTCGACGTTCTGACCAGGGCGTCCAGGGCGCGTTGCTGGACGAATCCGGTCTCTCGCAAACCTTCTATCCACTGCATCATGCCGTCGAAATGTCCGAATGGATCGAGCATCACCATCGGCTTGCTGTGCATGCCCAGGTAGCCCGCCGTCCATGTCTCGAACAGCTCCTCCAACGTCCCGATCCCACCGGGCAAGGTGATGAACGCGTCGGCGCGGTCCTCCATGATCTTCTTCCGCTCACGCATCGTGTCGGTGACGATCAGCTCGTCGGCGTCTACATCGGCGACCTCACGGTGCACGAGTGCTTTCGGAATCACGCCGACCGTATTGC
>NZ_LVCU01000488.1:0-19704 GCF_001647185.1 Rhodococcus sp. EPR-147 | reverse complement strand
ATCTCGGTGCCGACCTCACCGGCCAGGTCGATGAACGAAGAGTCCACGGGACCCGACGCGCAGTAAACGCAGACGCTGAGCGCGCGTTCGGTCGATGCTCGCTCGCTCATTGCTGGGCCTCGCGGACGATCCGGACAGCCTCGTCGACGCTGTCGGTGCAGTGGATGAGGTCGAGGTCCTTCTCGGACACCTTGCCTTCTTTCAGGAGAGTCGTCTTTATCCATTCGAGCAATCCAGACCAGAAGTCCTTGCCCAGCAACACGATCGGGAATTTCGTGACCTTGGCGGTCTGCACCAGGGTCAGCGCCTCGAAGAGTTCGTCGAGAGTACCGAAACCGCCGGGAAGGCACACGAACGCCTGGGAGTACTTCACGAACATGGTCTTGCGCACGAAGAAGTAGCGAAAATTGACGCCCAGATCGACCCACTCGTTGAGGCCCTGCTCGAAGGGCAGCTCGATGCCGAGCCCGATCGAGTAGCCGTCGGCCTCGCTCGCACCGCGGTTGGCCCCTTCCATCGCGCCCGGCCCGCCACCGGTGATCACGGCGAAGCCCTCCTTCGCAAGAGCGGCTCCGAGTTGCCGGGCGCGCTCGTACTCGGGATGGTCGACGGGGGTGCGCGCCGAACCGAACACGGTCACGGCCTTCGGGACCTCAGCGAGTGCGCCGAATCCCTCGACGAATTCGCTCTGAATGCGCAGCACTCGCCAGGTGTCGGAGTGAATCCAGTTCCCTGGCCCTCGCTCGTCGAGCAGCCGTTGATCCGAAGTGGAGGTCTCGGTGTTCCGGCCACGCCGAAGTACTACGGATCCCTTGTGCTTGGCCGGCTTCTCGCTGCCGTGTCCTTCAACGCTGTTCATGGCGTTCAGGCTATCCGGCAGAGAGGTAGCTCCGGAGAACCTGTGTGACATGGGTGATCTGCTCGACGGGTACGCGTTCGTCGCGCTTGTGGGCCAGATTGGGGTCGCCGGGTCCGTAGTTGACCGCCGGGATCCCGAGCGCCGAGAAGCGGGAGACGTCCGTCCAGCCGTACTTGGCCCGGAACTGTCCGCCCGCTGCCTCGATGAGAGCGGCCGCTGCGGGTCGGTTCAAACCGGGAAGTGCTCCGGGCGACGAGTCGGTGACCTCGAAGCCGAGATCCAGTCCCTCGACGACCTCACGAACGTGTTCGACGGCGTCGTCGACGTTGCGATCCGGCGCGAAGCGAAAGTTGACGTCGAGTTCGGCTGCGTCGGGAACAACATTGCCCGCGACCCCACCGGAGATCCGGACTGCTTGCAGCCCTTCGCGATACACGCAGCCGTCGATATCGACTGTGCGCGCGCGATACGCGGCGAGTCGATTGAGGACCGCACCGAATCTGTGAATTGCATTGTCGCCCAACCAGGATCGGGCACTGTGAGCCCGTGTTCCCGACGCCGTCAGCCGAACCCGCAGCGTCCCTTGGCAACCCGCCTCGATGAATCCGCCGGACGGTTCGCCGAGGATCGCGACGTCGGCAGCGAGCCATTCGGGGAGTTCGCGTTCGATCCGGCCCAGTCCGTTCCGCGCGGCCGCGATCTCCTCGCAGTCGTAGAACACCAGGGTCAGATCGTGCGCAGGGTTGTCGATCGTGGCGGCGAGGTGCAGGAACACCGCGTCACCCGACTTCATGTCGACGGTTCCGCACCCGTGCAGAATGTCGCCCTCGGCGCTGTCGTGCTCGCGCCTCGACGGCACGTTGTCTGCGATGGGAACCGTGTCGAGATGACCCGCGAGCATCACCCTCGATGCGAGTCCGCGGTTCGTTCGGGCCAGCACGGCGTTGCCGCTGCGGATGATCTCGAAGCCCGTCGTCTGCTCGCGAAGCGCTTGCTCCACCTCGTCTGCGATGCGCGATTCGTCCTCACTGACACTGGGGATGTCCACCAGTGCCGCGGTGAGGTCTATCGGGTCGGCATGCAGTTCGAGCGTCACGGGAGAAAACCCTAGGCCGTGGATCCCGGAATCTCGCGGACCACGCCGTCGAAGCCGGCACCGAACAATCTTCCGCTCGAGAAGCCCTGGTCGGAACGTCCGTAGGCCACGACCCTCGTCAACCGCGTACCGGTGCCGATGACACATGTCGCCCCCGGCGCATCGATGCGGACGACGGAGCCGCCTGCGTTGAGCGGCACCACCGGGCGTCCCGCATCGTCGAGGGTGAGCCCGTCCGGAGCCGCGAAGCCGTCGAGTCCCGACAGGTCGAGAACACTTTCCGGTGCCGAGGGGTCGGCGATCGGGATCCGGCTGACGCCCGGGTTCACGAAAGTCCGCGAGACGTACAGGTACCGATCGGCGGCGTCGAGCACCGCGCCGTTGGCACTGGGGAAGCTCGCCCACGCCGGGTCGACCGAGCCGTCGGGGCCGATCCGGCCGATCAGCGAGCCGAAGTCGTTGGTGGCGTACACCGTTCCGTCGGCGCCAACGGCAAGGCCGTCGGCCGCGCTCAGACCGGACGCGAACGGAGTGACGGTGAGAGTGTCGACGTCGAGTCGAACGATCCCAGCGGCCCTGACGATGTCTCCGACGAAGACGCGAGGGTCCGCTCCGTAGCCGACCAGCAGGGTGCCGTCGGGCATCCAGGCCAGAGCGCCACCGCCTCCGCTGGGGACCGTCGCGATGGGATAGGCGGCCTGTCCTGGCCCGTCGATGCGGTACACCCGGCCGGAGACGATGTCGGTGACGTAGGCGCGGCCCGACGCGTCGACTGCCAGTCCTTCCAGAGCTGACCCCGGGATTCGTGCGACCACTGCCGACGGCCCGCCTGCTCCGGCGCAATCGGGATCTGCGGCTGCGGTGCCGGAGCCGAGGGCGACGCCGCCCGACACCACCACGGCGGCAGCAATCGCCGTGACGACCGAACGTACGCGCGCGGACACGCTCGAATTCATGGCACTCCCCCAGCCTCGGCGACCCCCTGTCAGCCGATGACGATGTCTACCACGCGCCTGTGACAACCAAACCCAGCGCGACTCCGAGCACGATCGTCGTCGCCAGAGTCGTCACCAACCCGGTGAAGGAGACACTGCCCGCCATCACCGAAGTCGCGCCACGGCTACGGGAGGCGGTACGAGTGATCACCGGACACACTCTGTCAGCTCCCCCGCCGCCGATTCGTCGGCCTGCATCCCGATGCGATCACGCTCGGCAGTCGAACCGATAACGAACCGACGCAGCACCCGAATCGAGGTGTTCCCGCAATCCGCGCGCCCGAGACCGTGTGCAGAACAGTCGCCGACCGGAGCCGGTTGCCGAGCCCACCGCATTCGGCCCACCGCGTATTCTTCGTCCCGTGAGCGCACATGGAGCATCAGCAGTAGGAATAGCCAACATCACGACGTCGGGCGTTGTTCTCGACACCTGGTTTCCGAGCCCGGAGCTCGGGTCGGGCTTCGAGACCGGCACCACCCGGCTCGAGGGTTCGGACATCCCCGAGGAGCTGGCCGCTCTCGTCGGACCGGACGAGGCGCGCGGCGTCGAGGTCGTCGCAGTGCGCACCAGCATCGCCTCGCTCGACGACGCCCCGATCGACGCCCACGATGCGTATCTGCGACTGCATCTGCTCTCGCACCGGTTGATTCAGCCGCACGGGCAGAACCTCGACGGGGTGTTCGGTCTGCTGGCCAACGTGGTGTGGACCAACTTCGGGCCTGCTGCGGTGGACGGTTTCGAGACGGTGCGCGCAAAGCTGCGCGCCCGCGGTCCGGTGACCGTGTACGGAGTCGACAAGTTCCCACGCCTGGTCGATTACGTCGTTCCCACCGGAGTTCGTATCGCCGACGCCGACCGCGTTCGTCTCGGCGCGCACCTGGCCAGCGGGACGACGGTCATGCACGAGGGCTTCGTCAACTTCAATGCCGGCACGCTCGGCAACTCGATGGTCGAGGGACGTATCTCCGCGGGTGTCGTGGTGGGCGACGGTTCCGACGTGGGTGGCGGTGCGTCGATCATGGGCACGCTCTCCGGTGGCGGCAAGAACGTCATCTCCGTCGGTAAGAGCTGCCTGTTGGGGGCGAACTCCGGGCTCGGCATTTCGCTCGGTGACGACTGCGTCGTCGAGGCCGGGCTCTACATCACCGCCGGCACGAAGGTGAGCGGTCCGGATGGGACAGTGGTGAAGGCTGCCACGTTGTCCGGCAAGTCGAACCTGCTGTTCCGTCGCAACTCGCTGTCGGGTGCTGTCGAGGTGGTGCCGTGGAAGGGTACCGGCGTCGAACTGAACGCGGCATTGCACGCCAACGACTAGCTTGCTCCACCCCAATCGGCCTGTCGAACAATCTCTTTTAGCCCCGCACCGGTGTTTCGGTGCGGGGCTGGAGTGGTCTGTGGGCGGGTTCAGGCGATGTGGGGGCCTGCTCGGGCGTGGGATGGTCTGGGTTGTCGGTAGGGGTCGACGGTTGCTGGCGGTACGAGCCCCCGCAAGCGGGAGGTGCCCCCACACGGGTGGTTGTCGGTGCCGATGAACACTTCCCAATCGGAGTGGTGCATGAGGCGGTGGTGGAACCCGCACAACAGAACCAGATTGTTCATGTCGGTGGGGCCGCCGTCGGGTGTTGATGTCGACTGGATCGGCTGTGACGGTGTCGGATTCTGTTGCTGCGCCTGAGGTTTCGTCGTCGGTGATGTCGTCTTCGCCTCCGTAGTTCTGGAGGTCGGTGAGGTCCTGCAACCGGATGTGCAGGTTCAGGTGCGGGCGCTCTCCGCCTTCGATGGGGCGGTCACTGGAGGCGAGGTAGTGGTCGAGGATCTGTCCGAAGGCGTCGGCTCTGCGCTTGGCGGGGCTGCGCTGGTCTTGGGTGCCGTCGGCGGCGGGGTGGGGTTCGGTCAACGGCGAGAGGGCAGTGAGCAGCTTCTCGCCGGTGACAGCATCGAAATCACCTTTGGTATCAGCCGCAAGTTGAGGGTTGTGGAGGCGAAGAGTTCGTTGCGGTCGGTGTTCTCGGCGGGTGGTTTCTTGCTGCCGAAGCTGTCTTCGAGTCTGGTGATCGCTGCTCGGATCCGGCCGGTGCGTGCGCCGGGCCCGGTAGCGGCGGCGATCAGAGCTTTACGTGCGGCATGGCGACCCTTTTCCGGCAGGTGTTCCGGTGGGGTTTCGGCGAAGGTGAGGATCAGCGCGGCGTGGTCGATGGTCATCACGCCGGTGTTCACGGCGGCGGCGATGTCGGGGAATGCAGCCATGCCGCGGGCGAGGGCGACGATCTTGGTGGCTTTGGACGGTGAGAGCAGGGTGGTGGAGGTCAGCCAGCCTGCGGGTCCGGGGAAGCCGAGTTTCTCCCGGCTGACGCGGGTGTCGATCTCGGCGACGAGAGAGATCCGGCGGGCCTCCAGCAATTGGATTTGGTGGGAGACCGCGGTGGCGTCGGCGAGGAGTTCGCTCTCGCTCAGTTGCCAGATCTCCGTGGTCATGGAGCAAGTGTATCGAACGCGCGTTCGACTGGCAATCGTAGTGCAATCGAAAACTATTGCCCTGCATAAGGATTCGCGAATCAGAACCTGTCGGTGGCGTGTGATAGGAGCCGACTCATTCTTCACGATTCGCGGTCGACCACCACAGTTCCTTGGTGGTAGAGAATCTTCCAAGCATCGTTACTTCGCTGCCACACCGTGACCCTGCGGGTGAGCCGGTCGTCGAGCAGCAGCGTGTACGTCAGCAGGAAGGTCTCGGGTGCAACTTCCCGTAGCTCGAACCCGCCCGCCTCCCAGTCGGCGTCGAACCGGCCTTCCGGCGCGATCGATATCGGAGGCTCGGACCAGGGTCAGCCGATGGACCCCAGCGACGCCAGAGTCTTCACCACTGCGCGTGCAGCCTCGGCACCCTTCTTCTCCAGGTGCGCGGTGAAGAAGGCTGTGTGGTCGTCGTGTTCGTGGAAGTGGTGTGGTGTCAGCACTACCGAGAACACCGGCACGTCGGTGTCCAGCTGCACTCGCATCAGGCCGTCGATGACCGCTGTTTCGACGAAATCGTGTCGGTAGATTCCGCCGTCGACCACCAGCGCAGCGGCGACGATTGCGGCGTACTTGCCCGTCTTGGCCAACCGCTGTGCATGGAGTGGGATCTCGAAGGCCCCGGGCACCTCGAACACGTCGAGCGGCGTCTCGGCCTGTCCGAGCTTCTCCAGTTCGGCGGCGAATCCCACCCGCGCGCGATCGACGATGTCCAGGTGCCAGCTGGCGTGGACGAAAGCAATGGATCCGGCGAGTGGAGTGGTCATGAGTGCGATGCTAGCGGTATCGCTCGTCGAGCAAGTCGAGTGTCGGGCCATCGAATTCACCGGCGAAATACTTCTGCAACACTTCGCCGAATACGGACGGCCCCTTGGTAGCTTCGGCGAAAAGCGTCATGGACGAATGCAGCTTCAGGTTGTCGGGATAACCGAAGATCTCGTCGACGGTCCGCCCCTCGACAGCCACCACAAGCCGGGCCGCCTTCTTCAAGCGAGGACCCAATACTTCGTGGGACAGGTACAGCTCCGCCTCGATCAGATCGGCGATGCCGAAGTGTTGGGCAGTCGCACTGCGCCCCAATCCGGCCAATTGCGGGAACACGAACCACATCCAGTGTGTCTGCTTTCGCCCTGCTTTCAGTTCCTTCGTCACCGCGGTCCAGACGGGGTCCTGAGCATCGACGAAGCGTTGCAGGTCGTATTCGGTCATGCCGTTCAACTTAGGTGAACCCGCGCAGCAGAGTGTCGACGGTGGCGTCGAGCAGATCCTCGGTCGGGACGCCGTCGAGCAGGTCCCCGGTGGCCAGCATCGCGAGCCCGTGCACGCTCGCGAAAGCGACGCGCGCGAGTATCTCGGGTGGACCCTCGGTGATCACACCGGCCGCGATGGCTTCCTTCAGCAAAGCCTCGGTGGCGGTCATACTTTCGTGTGCAACACTTTTCAGCTTCTCGCTGGCGTCGGGGTGGTGCTTGGTGCTGTACATGACGTCCAGCAACTCCGGGTGTTCGACGGCGAATCCGAGGTAGGCACGGGCGACGCCGCGAAACTTGGCCATCAGCTCACCGGGTCCCGTTGCCGCTGCGACCATCCGGCGGTTCAATTCCTCGAAACCGTGCAGCGCCAGCGCATCCAGCAGCGCCTGCTTGTCGCGGAAGTGGCGCGCCGGGGCACCGTGACTGACGCCGACATCTCTGGCCAGCTGCCGAAGCGACAACGCGTCGACCCCGCCGTGCGCGATGCTCCGTTCGGCCTCGTCGAGCAACACCGCGCGCAGGTCGCCATGGTGGTAGCGCTGCGTTGCCATGACCTCACCCTAGGCGATGTTGGCGTTGACAACAATGCTGACACTGCCTACATTGGCAGCCATGACTTCCACAGCGCTCATCACCGGAGCAAGTTCGGGCCTCGGCGAGGAATTCGCCACCCGCTTCGCCGCACGCGGCGAGAACGTCGTCCTCGTGGCGCGACGCGCCGATCGACTGAACGCCCTGGCACGGCGCATCGAAGCCGATCACGGGGTGACGGCCACCGTCGTAGCCATGGATCTTGGCGTCCCCGGCATCGGCGAAACCCTTCGAACCACATTGGCGGACAGGGGAATCACACCCACCACACTGATCAACAACGCAGGCTTCGGCACGCACGGGAAGTTCGCCGACGAGGATCCGAAGCGCGTGGCCGCAGAGATCGCCCTCAACATCAGTGCGCTGGTCGACCTCACTCACGCATTCCTGCCGAACCTGACCGGCGCACTGATCAACGTCGCGAGTACCGCCGCGTACCAACCCACACCCAACATGGCCGTCTACGGCGCAACGAAGGCATTCGTCCTGAACTTCACCGAAGCGCTGGCCTTCGAGCACCGCGCCTCGCTGCTGAAGATTCTCGCGCTCTCCCCCGGCCCTACCCGCACCGAGTTCTTCGACGTCGTCGGATCCGAGGACGCCGCGGTGGGCAACTTCCAGACCTCCGAGCAAGTGGTCGCGACGGCTCTGCGCGCGTTGGACTCTCGCCGCACCCCCGCCAGCATCGTGTCCGGCCTGTCCAACAAGATCAGCGCCGGCAGTGTCCGTTTTGCTCCACGTGCACTGGCCACCGTGATCAGTGGTCGCCTGCTGAAAGCATGAGGCCGGCAAGGATGCGCTCGAACACCACTCGCTCGGAAGCCGGAATCGCGTCGAGCAGATACCGTCTGACCGCCTCCGCGTGAACGGGCCGCGCGCGCACGACGGCGTCGCGCCCCACCTCGGTGAGAACTACCTCCACTCCCCCGTCGACCGGACGACGAGTGATCAGTCCGCGGTCGGCCATTCGGGTCAGATGATGCGACAGCCGACTGCGATGCCACTCGAGCAACGCCGCCAATGCGCTCTGCCGCAGCACCCCATGCCCTATTTCGTGCACTCGGGTCAGAACCGCGAAGTCCTGATCCGACAAGCCAGTTCTGTCCGCGATCTCCGCGGTGACGCGAGTCCATACGGCGTCCTGCGCCCGCTTCCACGCGTGCCACAGGGCCGTCTCGGATTCGTTCAACAGCGTCATTGCGCCAGCCTATCCACCGACCTGTTGACATGACAACACAACCGGGTGCATGGTGTTGATATGACAACACACACTGCTTTGGTCACAGGTGCCAACCGAGGCATCGGCCTTGCCATCGTCCGCGGCCTCGCCGCCCAGGGGTTTGTCGTCTATCTGGGCTCGCGAGATCTCGCCGGGGGCGTCACCGCGGCCACCGGGATCGACGGAGACGTACGCCCGATTCGGCTCGATGTCACCTCGGCCGACGACATCGACGAGGCCGTCCGACACATCGACACCGAAGTGGGCCACCTCGACGCTCTGATCAACAACGCAGGCATCAACGTCGGCTATCACCGCCCTATCGAGGAGAATTCGTCGGATCTGCGAAAGGTGTACGACGTCAACGTCTTCGCCGTCGTCGATGTGACCAACGCATTCCTGCCGCTACTGAGAGAGTCCCCGGCCGGTCGGATCGTCAACGTCACCAGCAAGCGCGGTTCCATCGGCGAGGACGGCGCATGGGTGGGCACGCCATCGATGGCGTATTCGAGCTCGAAGACCGCTCTGAACGCCCTCACCGTCCACTACGCCCGAGACCTTGCCGATACCCCGATCAAGGTCAACGGAGCAGCTCCTGGGCACGTCGCCACCGACTTCAATGGATTCCGCGGAACGCGATCGCCGGACGAGGGTGCGGCCGTGGCGATTCGACTCGCCACCCTCGACGCCGACGGACCCACCGGACTGGTTTTCGAGGACAACACCGTCCTCACGTGGTGAGGCGTACGCCGCCTACCCCCGTGTCCGACGCGAATCGATCACTCCCGTATCGAATCCGGCCAGGTGCAATCCCCCGTGGAATCGGGCGTGTTCGATCTTGAGGCACCGATCCATGACGACGTTCAATCCCGCTGCCTCGCCGTCGTTGGCCACCTGCTCGTGCCACAGCCCCAATTGAAGCCAGATCGTCTTTGCCTGCGCTGCAATGGTTTCCGAAAGCACTGCAGGAAGGTCGTCGTACTTGCGGAACACGTCGACCAGATCCGGCGGCTTCGGTAGGTCGGCGAGTGTGGGGTAGACCGTCGTTCCTTCGATGTCGGTGACCGTCGGGTTGACCAGAAAGATTTCGTAGTTGCTCGTCGACGAGAGGTAGCGGTTGACGAAGTAGCTTGCCCGCGAGGGGTTCTTGGACGCTCCGACGATCGCGACGGTCTTCGTCTCTCGCAGGATGCGTTGCCGCTGCGGCGCGGACGGGCCCTGCCAGGTGCGTTCGCTCATGACCGAGCCTTTCCTGTTGCCAGTGTCAGGGCCTGATCCAGGTCCCACAGAATGTCCTCGGCGTCTTCGAGGCCGACGCTGATACGAATCAGCTCGGGACCGACACCTGCTCCGCGCAGTTGCTCGTCGGTCAGTTGTCGGTGCGTGGTGCTGCCCGGGTGGATAACCAGCGTGCGCACGTCACCGATGTTGGCGACGTGGCTGGCGACCTGGACGCTCTCGACGAACGCCTGCCCGGCCTCGCGGCCACCGTCGATTCCGAAAGCGAACACCGCACCGGGACCGGTGGGGAGGTACTTCGCTGCTCGGTCGTGGTGTGGGTGACTGTGCAGCCCGGCCCATCTCACGTACTCGATCCGGGGATCTGCCTCGAGCCACTCGGCGACCGCCCGAGCATTGGCGACGTGCGCGTCCATGCGTTGCGGCAGCGTCTCCACTCCCTGGATCAACGTGAATGCCGATTGCGGTGCGAGTGCGCCGCCGATGTCGCGCAACTGCTCGCTGCGCAGCTTGGTCAGAAAGCCGTATTCGCCGAAGTTCCCCCACCACGACAGACCGCCGTACGAATCCACCGGGGCCGTCATCTGCGGGAATTTGCCCGAGCCCCAATCGAATCGCCCGGATTCGACCACCACTCCCCCGAGCGTCGATCCGTGACCACCGCGGAATTTGGTGGCCGAGTGGATCACTATGTCGGCGCCGAATTCGATGGGCCGGCTCAGCCACGGCGTCGCCATCGTCGCATCGATCACCAACGGAATTCCGTGATCGTGGGCCACGGCGGCGAGACCTTCGAGGTCGGCGATCTCCCCCGACGGATTGCCGATGATCTCGGCGTAGATCAGTTTGGTCGAATCCGTCACCGCTGCTGCGTAATCCGCAGGATCGGTACCGGGAACGAACGTGGTCTCGACGCCGAAGCGACGTAGCGTGACGTCGAGCTGGGTCACCGTGCCGCCGTAGAGCCCGGCCGCGGCAACGAGGTGGGCGCCGGTGCCTGCAAGCGCAGCGAACACTGCGAACTCGGCCGCCAACCCACTGGCGAACGCCACCGCCCCGATGCCGCCTTCGAGGCTCGCGATGCGCTCCTCGAAGGCGGCGACCGTGGGGTTGCCGATGCGGCTGTAGACGTTGCCGTACTTCTGCAGAGCGAACAGATCGCCTGCGTCCGCGGAATTCTCGAACACGTAGCTGGCCGTCTGATAGATGGGCACAGCACGCGAACCGGTGGAAGGATCCGGTCTCGCTCCGGCGTGAATTGCTCTGGTACGCAGGCCGAATGTCCGTTCGCTCATGACATCAGGCCGTTTCGAGAACGGTGTGAATCGGGGTGGGATTGCGCGTCAGATCCAGCACGGGGCAGTGGTCGTCGACGGCCTTCTGCAGCTCCTCGTACCGCTCCCGGGTTTCGGGACCGGTGACGGTCACGACGACGCGCACCTCACCGAATCCGGGACGAACGTTGTCGTCGAAACCGAAGAATCCGCGAACGTCGAGGTCACCCTCGGCCTTGGCCTTGATGTCGTCGACGACGATACCGAGCTTCTCGGCCCAGACGCGGTAGGTGACCACCTGGCAGGACAGCAGCGAAGCCAGGTAGTACTCGACCGGGTTGGCGGCCTTGTTCTCACCGCCGAGGGCGGGCGGCTCGTCGACCTCGACGCTGAACTTGCCCAGGGTGACGGTGCTGGCGACGGCATCGTGCGCGGTGGCGGAGGCACGGAACACCGCGTGGGCGTTCTTGGCGTCGGCCTGCACGGCATCGTCGGAGGCAGCGATGACGCCGCCGATGTGGGACACAGAAGTGGTCATGGAGAATTCCTGTTCGATTCGAGGGTTGCCGGAACTACCCGAGGAGCGCGAAATGCTCGTCGGGGATGGGTTCGATCGACAGCTACGAACAGGAAGAAGTGCAGACGAGACCGAAGTCGATGGTGCGACGACGCACGAGCCTTCTGGCTGCGTCGGTCACGTGTGTCTCGGTCACGATGCCGACAATAGCTTACGAGAACTGATCCGCGCCGACATCGGTCTCGTCGTCGGTGATCGCCGCGACGATACGTGCTGCCACCGCATCCGGCGTCAGACCCTGCGGTAGTTTCGGTGCCTGCCCGGCGATCGGCCGCGTCGCAAGCCCCGTCTCGGTGTGCGGCGGACGCACGTCGACGATCCTGATCTTCGACTTCCGCGCTTCTGTACGAACACTTTTCAGCAGCGCGCTCACCGCTGCCTTGCTCGCCGAGTAGGCACCCATGTTCGGCATCGGCTTGTCGGCCACGACTGCACTGACGTTGAGCACGAACCCGCCTTGGTCCAGCGTGGTCAGTGCTTCTCGAAGCACGCGTAGCGGTGCCAGATAGTTCAGCAGCAGCAATTCGTCGACGGTGTCGTCGTCCACCTCGGTCACCGGTCCGAACGCCACAACGCCTGCGGCGATGACGATTCCGTCCAATCCGCCGTGGCGTTCGACGGCCTCCGCGACCCCCGATCGGGCCGAATCGGGCAGCGTCAGATCGGCGTCCACCGTGTGATGGTCCGACTCGATGCTCCGGCCGCTCAGAGTCAACCGAGCCCCGGCCTTCGCGAGCTGCTCGACGATCGGACCGCCGAGACCGCCACTGGCACCGAATACGAGAATGCGTGCGCCGTCGAGAGAGGTCATGATTTCGAGGCTAACCGCCTACTCGAACGCTCGCTGACGACCGGCCGAACGACGTTGCCCGGGGCGTGTACTCACAGCAGTTCGGCCGCGCGGCGAACCACGTCGATGCAGAGGTCGAGATTGAGCGGGCTCAACGTCGAGAAGCCCTGAGCCACTTCACCTTGTTCGAGCACCACCACCCGGCCCGCTGCGACGCTCGGCAACGACGTGAACAGTCCGGTCTCGACGATTCCGGCCGAGCCGAAGTCGAACACGACGAGCACATCGGCGTCGGCGAGGACGTCGGCGTTCTCGGCGGAAAATTCGGGACGCGGGGCGTCGGCTGTCGCTCCGTCGGACAGTGCGGCGACCGTCGTGAACCCGGCTCGCCGGAACAGATCGACGGCGGGGATCGACTCGTGACCGAGCCCGTAGAACATGGACGTGTCGTAGGCGGCGATCAAGCCGACGGTGGCACCGCCGACGTCGAGCCCTTCGAGCGCGGCGGACATCCTGGCGTCGGTGTCCGCGATGAGCTCGTCGGCGCGATCTCGCCGGTCGAGTGCGTCACCGATCATCTCGAGGTTGGCCCGCCAATCGAACGACGCGATCTGCACCACCGGGGCAAGCGATTCGAGCTGAGAACGGGAATCGGCCACCCCGTCGTCGCCGATGATGAGATCGGGTTCGGCGGCTGCGATGCGCTCGGTGTCGATCGACTCACCGAGGGAGATCCGCTCACTCGTCCCACCGAGTTCGGCGAGGGCGTTCTCGTGCCACTCCCATGATCTGTTCGGTGCGCCGATCATCTCGGCGAAGCCCTCGCGCACCCCGAACTGCACGGGGACGACCCCGAGCGCAAGTACCGTATCGAGATCCCACAGGTTGGCCACACAGGCAACCCGCTGCGGTCGACGGTCGATCACGACGGACTCACCCGCATCGTCGACGATCGTGCGGGGATAGCCGTCCCCTACCGTCCCATCGCCCGTGGCCTGCTCCTCACCGCTACCGCAGCCGGCGATCAACGCAGCGAGGGCAACGCTGCCGATGAGGAACTCACGACGCGTCGCCGCCTCGATGATGGTTGCCTCCGATCGGTGTGCTCCGAGAGCGAAAGCGGCGGCCGATTCAGGCGCAGGTGCGGTCATGACCGGAAACAATAGGCATGCCTAACCTATGCCGTCAAGGGGTCATCAGCCGAGCAACTTCTTCTGGACCTTGCCCATCGCGTTGCGTGGGAGAGAGTCGACCACTCGAATCTCGCGGGGCCGCTTGTGAATCGAGAGCTCGGTGGCCACCAGATCGATCAGCACTCGATCCTCCACATCGGTGCCGACGACGTACGCCACGATGCGCTGGCCGAGGTCGTCGTCGGGCACACCGACCACGGCCACCTCGTCGACGCTCGGATGCCCCAGCAACACCGTCTCGATCTCCCCTGCGCCGACGCGATAGCCGCCGGACTTGATCAGATCGGTCGAGGCTCGTCCCACGATTCGGTGGAAGCCGTCGGGCTCGACGAGAGCGACGTCTCCGGTGTCGAACCACCCGTCCTCGGTGAAGGTCTTCGCCGTCGCGTCCGGGTTGTTCAGGTAGCCGTCGAACAGCATGGGGCAGCGGATCTGCAACGCTCCGATGGATTCGCCGTCGTGCGGCAGGATTTCACCCTTCTCACCGCGCAGCCGGGTCTCGACGCCTGCGACCGGCAGTCCCACCGAGCCTGCTCGACGCTCCCCGTCGGCGCGGGTGCTGATGGTGATGAGGGTTTCACTCATGCCGTATCGCTCGATCGGGGCCTGGCCGGTGAGTTCACGTAGCTTCTCGAACACCGGGACCGGGAGCGGCGCACTACCGGAAACCAGCAGTCGGGCACCGGCAAGGGCGCGGGCCGACGCCTCGTCCGCGGCGACACGCGACCATACGGTCGGCACCCCGAAGTACAGGGATCCGCGCGCTGCCGCGTAGAGCTCCGGCGTCGGCTTCCCGGTGTGGATCAGCGGGCTGCCCACTCGCAGGGGGCCGAGGACGCCGAGGATGAGACCGTGCACGTGGAACAACGGAAGTCCCTGCACCACAGTGTCTCTCGATGTCCAGGCCCAGGCCTGTGCCAACGCGTCGAGCCCGGCCGCGATGGCACTGCGAGAAATCAACACGCCTTTCGGCGGGCCGGTGGTACCGGAGGTGTAGAGCACGAACGCGACCGAGGACGGTTGCGGTTCGGGGTAGCTGTGCCACGACCGTGCATGCTGACGCACCGGCAGGACCTCGAGTCCGGAGGTGTCCGGCGGCGCTTCACCGAGCCACGCCTGCGCGCCCGAGTCGTGGAGGATGTGCTCACGTTCGGCCACCCCGGCGTCGGGCGGAACCGGCACCACGGTGACACCGGCGATGAGTGCACCCACAACAGCGAGCACCGTCTTCACCGACGGCGTCGCGTAGACCGCCAGTCGGTCGGCACGCGAGATGCGTTCGGCCACGGACGTCGCCGCGCCCAGGATGTCGGCACGGGAGAGCGAGACTCCGTCGATCGTGATGGCGTCGGGAATGTCGTCTCCCCGCGCAACGGCGAGTGGGTTCAGTGAACGAAGCAGCACATGGCTACCGTACATACATGGACGTGGACGGAATCGACACCGGCGACTACGCCGAGTACATGACGGTCGCCGCCGGTGACCTGCAGGCGGGTGTCTATCTGATCGGAACCGACGCCGAGCAGGACACCGATTCCCAGGACGACCTCGACCTGGACCTCGAGGACTCCGATTCCGACGATGACGACATCGACATCGCACACGTCACCGACGGCGCGCCCAGGCTGGTCTACTCGGTGCAGTCCGACGACTTCTGGACCCGTGTGGAGTTGGCCGATCTTCGAGCCACTCAGCTCTACGAGGAAGCGCACGCACGCAATCCCGAGGTCAACACGGAGCCCAAACGCTTCACCACCGTCGAGGCGTTCGGCAGCAACGAACTGGTCTACATCCTGCGCATCCGACGCGGCGGCTGGGACGTGGGCGAGCCGGACCTCGAGCCGTGATCGGCGCGCTCCGTTAGCCGGCGGACCCGACAGTTCCGATGCCGAGCGCGACCAGGAATCCGGCGCTGATGCGGTCCAGCCAGTCGGTCACCGCGGGCCTGCTCAGCAGAGCCACCGCACGTGAGGCGAGAACGGAGAACACTCCCATCACCAGAGCGGCCACCACCACCTCGACCAGCCCGAGCGTCATGGCACCGGTGAAGGTGACCACGGTGAGGAACTGCGGCACCACTGCGAGGTAGAACAGCCCGACCTTGGGATTGAGCGCGCACGAGAGAACTCCGGCGCCGAACGCCGACCACGCAGACGCAGCGACAGGCACCAGCGGCTCACCGGCCACCTTGTTCTTCCGTCGGGCGCGGAAAGCCTTCACGCCCAGGTACAGCAGATACAGTCCGCCGAGAATCTTGACGACGCGATACGCGGTCGCGGATTGCTCGACGATCGCCGCCAGCCCGACGGCTACCAGCACCGCCCAGAACAGTCCACCGATCGCGACGCCCATCGCCGCCGCGATCCCGGGCTTGAGACCGCCGATGCTGTAACGCAGCACCAGAAACGAATCGGGCCCGGGCAGAATCGCCAGCAGAAAGCACACACCGGCGAAGCTGAGCAGCAGGCTGAGGGTCATGGGTACATGAGAACACCCGGTTCGAGTTGGGTCCAACTGACGTGAGTGTCCACAATTCTCATCGAGAAGCGGAATCCCGTTCGCCGAACCGAATAGTGGACACTCAGCGCACCACAACACTCAACGCACTACGACACTGGACTCAGCCGCGCAGGCGATCCGCCGCAGCCTCGATGCGTTCGTCCGTGGCCGTGAGTGCGATGCGCACGTGCTGTCCACCGTTCGGACCGTAGAACTCTCCCGGTGCAGCGAGGATGCCGCGTTCGGCGAGCCAGTCGACGGTGTCGCGGCACGCTTCGCCCCGCGTCGCCCACAGGTACAGCCCGGCCTCGGAGTGGTCGACGGTGAATCCGGCTGCTTCGACGGCTTCCTTCAATACAGTCCTGCGTGATCGGTAACGCTCGCGCTGGATGTTCTCGTGTTCGTCGTCGGCCAGTGCGGCGGTCATGGCGGCCTGGATCGGCAACGGCACCATCATGCCCGCGTGCTTGCGTACCTCGAGCAACTCGGCAACCAGGGATGCGTCGCCGGTGACGAAGCCGGCGCGGTAGCTGGCCAGATTCGAGGTCTTCGAAAGCGAGTGCACCGCAAGCAGATTGGTGTGATCGCCGTCGCACACGCGCGGATCCAACACGGAGACCGCTTCGGCGTCCCAGGTCAGTCCCAGGTAGCACTCGTCCGAGACGACGATGGCGTCACGCTCGCGGGCCCACTCGACGACTTTGCGGAGATGCTCGACTCCGAGCACCTTGCCGGACGGGTTGGACGGTGAATTGACGAAGATCAGCGACGCCCGCTCGGGGCCCAGACGCGACAGCCCGTCGGCTCGCAGAATTCGCGCGCCCGCCAGCAGTGCCCCCACTTCGTAAGTGGGGTAGGCCAATTCGGGAATGACAACCAGGTCGTCGGCTCCCAGGCCGAGCAGCGTCGGCAGCCAGGCGATCATTTCCTTGGTGCCGATGGCCGGGAGCACCGCGTCGGGCGAGAGACCGGTGATCGAGTACCGACGCTCGAGCGCGGCCACCGCGGCCTCGCGCAACGCGACGGTACCGACCGTGGTGGGGTAACCGGGCTCGCCCGCAACGGAATTCAAGGCCGTACGGATCACCTGCGCAACCGGATCCACCGGTGTACCCACCGACAGGTTGACGATGCCGCCCGGGTGCGCCGACGCCTTCTCCTTGGCAGCGGTCAACGAGTCCCATGGAAAATCGGGCAGCGCCGCTGCCACCGCTCTGCGTGCCAAGGCGTCAGTTCTCGCCCATGGGAGGCAGAGCCTTGATGAACGGCGGGTCGTAGTCGGTCTTGCCGAGCTTCGCAGCGCCGCCTGGAGATCCCAGGTCGTCGAAGAAGTCGACGTTGGCACCGACGTATGCGCTCCACTGCTCGGGCACGTCGTCCTCGTAGAAAATGGCCTCGACGGGGCACACGGGCTCGCAGGCTCCGCAGTCGACGCATTCGTCGGGGTGGATGTACAGCATTCGGTTACCCTCGTAGATGCAATCCACCGGGCACTCTTCGATGCACGCTTTGTCCAGTACATCTACGCACGGTTCTGCAATCGAGTAGGTCACTGCTGCTCTCCCCTCCTGTATCGATCGTGGGCGCTCGCGCGCCCTGAGCATCCTAGTATCGCGGTCCGAACCTGGAGCAAACCGACCAGGGTGACCTCACCTGGCTCGATCGGCTATCGCCGCAGCTGCTTCGCGGGCGAGTCGGCCCCGAGGTTCGAGGCTTTCTTGTGGGCCGCAAGCCACTTGCGGCCCTGCTTGGCGGCACGAGAGAGCGCGCCTCGCTCGCCGAAGTATCCGGCGACACCACCGACGACCGGGATGGCACCGAGCACGCGGTAGATGCCACGAGGATGCGGACGCTTCTCCAGCTCGCCTGCGACGTCGCGCAGCACGTTGGCGATCTGCCACATGCCGCGCAGCAGCGCGAACGGACCCGACTTGGGGGACTCTTCCTTCTTCGCCGGAGCACTGTCGGCCAGGGACGTCAGGTCGCGCTTGCACAGCACCGAACCGAGTAGCGCCACATGCGTCTCGCGGTCGGTCACCCCTGATTCACGGGCCACGGCGACGAGCACCATCGCCTGGTTGGCGAACCCGAGCAGATCCTGGATCGGCAGGCGGTTGACCAGGATGCCGAACACACCGGGAAACGCGACGGCAACGGTGTTGAGAGCTCCGATGCGATTGACCCACCACTGCGACCGAGCGTCACTGCCGAGCTTCTCCCAGCCTGCGGTGCCCGGGAAGTCGGTGGTGTCGAAGGCTTTCGCGAGGAAATCGATGACGTTGTCGAGGGTCGAATCATCCGCAGAGGACTCGCGGAACGTCCTGCCCTTGAGCCCTATCGGGTCGCGTGTCGCGAGGATGTCGAGCACGGGATGGATGATGGCGACGGCACTGCTCAGCACCGCGGCGACGCGACGGTCGTCCATGTCAGACAAGCTCCATTTCGAGAGTGACCCCGAGGGTCAGATCAGGCCGGCAACGGACACCGCCGGAGCCGGGCCGTACGTGGTGGTGCGCTGACGAACCGGTCGTCCGATGCCGTCGGCGATCTCGTGCAGTTCCGCAACGGTCTTCTCCGAACCGTTCTGCGAACCCGCCATGCGTGAGATCGTCTCCTCCATCAGGGTCCCGCCCAGATCGTTCGCGCCCCCGTTCAGCATCGCCTGTGTACCCGTGATTCCCAATTTCACCCATGAGGTCTGAATATTGTCGATTCGGCCGTGCAGCATGATCCGGGCCAAAGCATGCACGGCGCGGTTGTCCCGGTTGGTCGGGCCGGGTCGCGAGGCCCCGGCCAGATACAGCGGCGAGGACTGGTGCACGAACGGCAGCGGCACGAACTCGGTGAACCCACCGGTCTTGTCCTGGATCTTCTTGAGCACGTTCAGATGGCCGACCCAGTGCGACGGATTGTCGACGTGGCCGTACATCATCGTCGAACTCGACCGCAGACCGACCTCGTGCGCGGTGGTGATCACTTCGATCCACTCGGCCGCGGGCAGCTTGCCCTTGGTGAGTACCCAGCGGACCTCGTCGTCGAGAATCTCCGCGGCCGTTCCCGGGATCGAGTCCAGCCCCGCGGCCCGGAGTTCGGTGAGCCACTCACGGATCGACTGACCGCCCCGCGATGCCCCGTTGACGATCTCCATCGGAGAGAAGGCGTGCACGTGCATCGACGGCACCTTGGCCTTGACCGCGCGAACCAGATCGGCGTAACCCGTCACCGGCAGTTCGGGGTCGATCCCGCCCTGCATGCACACCTCGGTGGCCCCGACGACGTGCGCTTCCCACGCCCGATCGGCGACCTCGGTGGTGGACAACGTGAATGCGTCGGCGTCACCCTTGCGCTGAGCGAACGCGCAGAAACGGCAGCCGGTGTAGCAGATGTTGGTGAAGTTGATGTTCCGGTTCACCACGTAGGTGACGGTGTCTCCGTTGACCTGCTTGCGCAGATCGTCGGCGAGGGCAGCGACAGCGTCCATTCCCGGGCCCTCGGCGGTCGCGAGCGCGAGGTACTGCTCGTCGGACAACCCGGCCGGGTCCTTCTCCGCAGCCGTCAACGCCGAGACCAGGTCCCGGTCCACCCGTTCGAGGCCCGCGAGATC
>NZ_LVCU01000487.1:0-20725 GCF_001647185.1 Rhodococcus sp. EPR-147 | reverse complement strand
ATCTCGGTGTTCAGGTCGACGCGGCCCGAGGACTCCCACTCCTCGTCCGGCTCCTGCCACGGCAGCCCCGTCGGGTTCACGTTCTCGCGCGCCATGCCCGTTTCGGGATCGGCCAGCGCCCGCACGTGCGCCGATATCCGCGGATCGATCCACGGAGCACCGGCGAGGACGTACTGCGGCTGCGCTGCAACACGTTCCACCAAGCGGTAGCCCGCCTTGTCGGACAGTTCCGCCAGGGTGTCGAGGTTCGGCCACGGCCGCTCGGGATTGACGTGATCGGGGGTCAGAGGCGAGACCCCGCCCCAATCGTCGACGCCTGCGCCCAGCAACGCTGCGGTCTCCTCCGCTGCCACCAGGTTCGGCGGAGCCTGAATCCGCATCGACGGGCCGACCACCATCCGCGTCACCGCGATCGTCGCCAGGAATTCCTCGAGACCGGCGTCGGGAACGGACCGCATCGCGGTGTCGGACTTGGCCAGGAAGTTCTGCACGATGATTTCTTGCACGTGCCCGAAAGATTTGTGCACCTTGCGAATTGCCATGATCGACTCGGCGCGGTCACGCAGCGTCTCGCCGATACCGACCAGAATGCCGGTCGTGAACGGAATGTTGAGCCGTCCCGCGTCGGTCAGCGTGCGCAGGCGAACCTCGGGATCCTTGTCCGGACTGCCGTAGTGCGCCTGCCCCTTCTCCTCGAACAACCGACGCGAGGTGGTCTCGAGCATCATCCCCATCGACGGAGCGACCGGCTTGAGGCGCGAGAGTTCCTGCCACGACATCACACCGGGATTGAGGTGCGGCAGCAAACCTGTCTCCTCGAGCACCCTGATCGACATCGCACGCACGTAGTCGAGTGTGGAGTCGTAGCCGCGGGAGTCGAGCCACGCCTTGGCCTCCGGCCACCGCTCCTCCGGCCGGTCGCCGAGAGTGAACAGCGCTTCCTTGCAGCCCAGCGCGGCACCCTTGCGGGCGACGTCGATGATCTCGTCGGGATCCATGAACATCCCGTGCCCGGAAGCGTTGAGCTTGCCCGGGACCGTAACGAACGTGCAGTAGTGGCACTTGTCGCGGCACAACCGGGTGATGGGTACGAACACCTTTCGCGAGTACGACACCGTCTTCGGACGCCCCGCCGACTCGAGCCCCGCATCACGAACCCGCGCAGCCGACGCCATCAGATCCACCAGATCGTCCCCACGCGCGTACAGCAGAACCGTCGCCTCGTCGACGTTCAACGAGACTCCGTCCCGGGCACGACGCAGAACGCGGCGCATGGCAGAAGCAGCTGGAGCGGTGTCAGGCAACGAAGTCACCAGTCGATCATGCGCTTCCTGGTACGCACGTGCCACCCGCCCCTCCCCTACTCGGGTCGTTCCGCAGGCTCCACTCCCGGCTTGCTAGGTCATTCCGCAGGCTCCACTCCCGGCTTGCTAGGTCATTCCGCAGACTCCACTCCCGGCTACTCGGGTCGTTCCGCAGGCTCCGGGGTGGTGGATATCAAACGACACCCATAGGTTTGTACCCGTGACAACGATGACCGATCCACAGTGGCAACCGTCTCCGCGTGCACGTCTGCTCTGGGCTCTGAGTGCCGGTCTGCTGTGGGTACCGATCTTCGTCGCCCAGATCGTGTGGGCAATCGTCGACTCGAATTGGACGACCTGGCCGCATGTGGCCGTCCTCGTCGCCTCGGTGGTGCTCGCTGTGCTGCACATCGCGATCGTGCCCCAGTGGCGGTATCGCGTGCATCGCTGGGAGATCAGCGACACCGCGGTCTACACCCGCACCGGCTGGCTGAGCCAGGAGCGACGCATCGCACCGATCTCGCGGGTACAGACCGTCGACACCGAGCGCGGACCTCTCGATCGCCTGCTGGGGTTGGCCACGGTCACGGTCACGACGGCGTCCTCTGCCGGCGCGGTGAAGATCACGGCGCTCGACCAGGAAGTCGCGGACAAGACGGTCGCGCGACTCACCGACATCGCCGGCCGTACCGTCGGAGACGCAACGTGACCGTTGGTGACCCTCAGGATCAGGCAGAACTGCTGGCCGTCGAGGAGGAGCAACCGTGGCTGCGCCTGGACAAGCGAATGTTGTTGGTACATCCGGTGAACGAGGGCATCAAGCTCCTGCCCGTATTGCTGATCTCGTTCTTCGTCGGCAGCCAGAGCGGTAACCACTACTGGAGTCTCGCCATTCTCGTGGTCGTCGTGGTGTTCGCGATCCTGCGGTGGTTCACCACCAGTTACCGGATCGGTCCGGTGCACGTGCAGCTGCGCAGCGGGGTGCTGCAGAAGAAAGTTCTGTCCATTCCGCGCAACAGGATTCGGTCGGTCGATGTGGAGGCCAACGTTCTGCACCGGGTTCTCGGGCTGTCCATCCTGCGTATCGGCACCGGCCGACAAGCAGGCAACGGCGAGGCCTTCGAGCTCAACGCTCTCGACACGTCACTGGTGCCTGCGCTTCGTGGAGATCTGCTGCAGCGGGTCTCTGGACAGATACCGACGTCCGACGGGATGCCGACGGCGGCATCGGGGCCCGAAGTGGAGATCGCTCACTGGCAGTTCTCGTGGGTGCGGTTCGCACCGTTCTCCATCACCGGCATCGTCACCATCGCCGCGGCCGTCGGTGTGCTGTTCCAGTACGGACTCGGGCGAACATTGGCGGAGTCCTCGCTGGTCTCCAACAGTATCGATTCCGCAGAGCAACTGGGAATCGCATTGTTCGTGGTCGTGGCCCTGATTGCGCTGCTGGTCGTGTCGAGCATCTTCGCGTGCGTTCGCTACCTGTTGACCTACGCCAACCTGACGGTCACCGATCAGGGGCGCACGCTGCACGTCAGTCACGGACTGCTGCGGACCCGTCAGTCGACACTCGATCGCAAGCGGCTGCGCGGCACGTCACTGTCCGAACCACTGCTGCTGCGCGCGGTGAAAGGTGCCAGGCTCGACGCCATCATGACCGGCGTCAGCGCCGAGAAGAAGGAATCGTCGCTGCTGCTCCCCCAGGCCCCGCGCGCCGAGGCACTCCGCATGATGACCACGGTCCTCGGCGACGCCGGGTTGCACGGCGGTGCCGACCGCCCCCTGCTGCAGCACGGACCTGCGGCGCGGCGTCGCCGCTACACCCGGGCGGTGCTGCCGGTGGTGGTCATCGCGGCCGGCCTTTCAATCGCGCAGTACGTCGGCGCGCCCATCCCGATACTCGCCTGGATCACGCTCGGGGTGTTGTTCCTCGCCGCCTTCGGGCTCGCGCACGATCGCTTCCGTGGACTCGGCCACGCGGTACTGCCCGGTTGGCTCATCACCCGACACGGCTCGCTCGACAGGAGTCGGCACAGCCTCGAGGCCGCAGGCATCATCGGCTGGACGGTGCGGCAGACGTTCTTCCAGCGTCGCGCCGGGGTGGCCACCATCGTCGCCGCTACTCCGGCCGGCGTCGGCCACTACGAGGTGATCGACATCCCCATCGAGAACGCGTGGGCGATGATCGACGCCGTCACCCCTGGTGCCGGGGACATCTGGCTGCACCGAACCTGACATGACGCGGCCGCAGAGCATCGAGGAACTCGACCTCGCAGTGTCGGAATGCCGCGCCTGCCCGCGTCTGGTGCAATGGCGCGAGCAGGTCGCGCTCGAGAAGCGAGCCGCTTTTGCGAACGAAACATATTGGGGTAGAGCGGTTCCCAGTTTCGGACCCGCCGACGCGGCCATGCTGATCGTCGGGCTGGCCCCGGCAGCGCACGGCGGCAACCGCACCGGCCGGATGTTCACCGGAGACCGAAGCGGGGACGTTCTCTATCGCGCGATGCATGCGGTCGGTTTGGCCAACCAACCCACCGCGACACACATCGGAGACGGGTTGGCGCTCAACGGAGTTCGCATTGCCGCGCCGGTGCACTGCGCTCCACCGCAGAACAAGCCGACTCCCGCCGAGCGAGATGCATGCAGGCCCTGGCTGGACGACGAATTGCGGTTGCTGCGCCCGACGCTACGGTCGGTGCTCGTTCTCGGCGCCTTCGGCTGGCAGTCCCTGTTGCCCATACTGGCGGCCAATGGATGGGAGATACCAAGGCCTGCACCGAAGTTCGGGCATGGAGCCAAGCTCGATCTGGGCTCGATCACCGTGTTCGCCAGCTATCACGTCAGCCAGCGAAACACCTTCACCGGACTGTTGACTCCGACGATGATCGAGGACGTACTGCGGGATGCGGGTCGGCATGCACGCTTGCTGTGATCGCCTTCATCCGGAACATGAACAGCAGCACTCCCGCGGGGCCCGCTCCGGCAACGATCAGCAGCATGGTGCGCCAATCGGCGAGCAGGAGAACGTCGCCGCCAGGCCCGCCGAACATGCACAGCAGAACCGCGGCGAACCATCCGATCAAGGGTGACGCCACCCAGAGCGGCCGCTCGGCGACCTTGCGCGCCGCCAGGATCAACGCGACGTTGGCAACTCCGCCGAGCAGTGCGCTGACGGGGAATTGCACCGAACCGAGGTAGGTCGGGAGAAAGAAGACCGACAGAATTCCGGACAGAAAGCCGTCGAACACCAGCACTGCGACCGTCGCCCAGGACACCAGGGCGACAGTATTGGATGCAGCTTTCGAGATCATGCGCCCAATACTGCCTTGACCCTGGTTGTTTCAGTGCGCCGGCACTCAGGAAACCGGCGGGTACCCGAGCGAGGTGAGCAGATTGCTCGCGCCCATGGCGATCTGACCCAGAACGTACTGGTACAGATCTGCCTGTGCGCCGAACTGCGGCTTGAGAGAATCGACGAACGCGACGATGGCGTCCTGCACTACCCAGTTGTACATGTGTGTTCCGCCCCTGCTGTGGTGAGATCGATGCCGTGGTCATTCAGTGATGCGAAGCACAGCCTAGTACGCCTGCGAAAAGGTCCGTCTCCCTGCCCGTCGCATCGCTGCCGGATTCGCCCCGCACGAGCACGTACTGCTCGTCGAGCAGTATCGGCTGGGCGATGTCGTTGGACAGTGCGTACTCGTTGCCCGACGGCGCGACGGTCACCTGAGTCGCATGTGCGCGCAGTGCTTCCCGCTTGGCGTCGAGCACGCCCCGAATGTCGATACTGGTGGTGATCGTGCTTTCCGGAACGCTGGGCAGCTCACCGTCGACCGGCAGTCGCCATCCGGCCGGAAGCTCGTCGATCGCGGCGAGACCCGACTGCAGTTGATCGTGTCCGGTGACGGTCCAGTAGAACTTCGACACCTCCCACGGCGCTCCGGCATCGGGGTAGACCTCGGTTCCGCAGATCTCGACGGCCTCGGTCACCAGCGAGTGCACCTGCTGGTGATCGGGGTGGCCGTACCCGCCCTCGGGGTCGTATCCGACGACGACCTGCGGCCGGAGCTCACGCATGACCGCCACGAGCGCTCCGAGGGCCTCGTCACGGTCCGCGTTGACGAATGCGCGCGGTTTGCGAGCCGCCGACGTCCCTGCCATCCCGGAATCCCGCCAGCGTCCGGCACCGCCGAGAAAGCGCGGCGGGTTGCAGCCCAGGGCAGCGAGCGCGCGGTGCAATTCCAGGATCCGGTAGCCGCCGAGCTGATCAGCGCGATCGACCACCAGATCGGCCCATGTCTCACCGATCACTTCTCCCTCCTCGCCGAGCGAGCAGGTGAGCACCGTGACCTCGGCCCCGGCGCGGACGTAATGCGCGATGGTGCCGCCGGTGGTGATGGTTTCGTCGTCCGGATGCGCGTGTACCAGGAGCAACCGCTGTGGCTCCGTCATCGCCTGATCCGTCATTGCCTGCCCTGTCATCGCTGGTTACTCGCCGTTCGTTCTGTCGTCCGTGTCACTGCCGGCATCGGCATCACTGCTGTCATCGGCCGAGCAGCTGCGCCAGATGCGGCAGCGATAGTGCCGTCACATCGGGTGCAGCAAGGTAATCCGGGTACGGCCCGCCGTCGCGATGGATCCAGGCGGTCGCCAGGCCTGCACGGTGCGCGCCGTCGATGTCCCAGGGATGAACCGCGACGAGCATGGCGTCCTCGGGCTTCGCGCCGCACTGTTCGAGTGCGTAGCGGTAGGAGTCCGCGTGCGGCTTCCATCGACCGGCGGCCTCCACCGACAGCAACGACTCGAAAGTCTCGCGCACTCCGGCCTTGTCCAGCAGAGTCTGTGCCACCTGGACCGAACCGTTGCTCAGAGTGATCAGCCGGATGCCGAGTGCTGCCAGAGCAGTCACTCCCTCGACCACATCGGAATGAACGTCGAGCTCCGCGAAACCACCCATGATGTGGTCCACCGCGGCGTCCAGATCCGAGTTCGAGGCGGTGTCGAACAGCAGCGTACGAAGCGAACCGGAACCGATGACGGCGAAGGGCTGGGCAGCATCCGCTGCTGCCAACGCGAAGCCGTCACGGAGCAGTCCCGCGAACCACGTCGCGAACAAGTGCGGCGGAGCGCCCACGTCGGCGAACCGTGCCGGCATCGTGGACATGTCGGACAACGTCTCGTTCACGTCGAACACGATGACGGCGGGGCGATCGATGCGAGTCACCGGGGCGTCCGCATCCACTGCGGAGCGTCGGCGAAGATCCCGACCTCGACCGGGCCGGTCAGCGAGACGCCGGTGATGCTGGGTACGGCGGCCACCACGGACGCGTCCTGCATGATCGGCAGCGTCGACGCCAGCGACCACAGCCTCGGCTCGATCTCGTTGGTGGCCACGGAGGATTCGAGGCCGCTCACCAGCGCCCTGTCGATCGTCGGTTGCAGTTCCGGGACACACAGACCGGACAGATTTCGCGGTATCTCGACGCCGTCGCCGCTGCTGTCGGCGGGCTCGTCGACGCAGCCGAACCGGGAGGCGAGGGCCGTGGCGGGGTCGACTCCCGCGCTGGTCCATCCGACCACCGCGTCGACGGTTCCGTCGGTCAACGCCGTCGAGTACAGCTCGTCGGCGGGAAGTGGGGTCACGGTCGCATCGATGCCTGCGCCGACGAGTTCGTCTGCGGCCGTTCCGGCGACCGCGAGCGCGATGTCGTCGTTCTCGACGGCACCGATCACGAACCGCAACGCGGTACCGGTCGCGTCCGCAAGCCTGGTGGCACTCGGGCCCGGAGCGCTGGTGGCCGTCGGGTCAGGACTTGTCGTCGGAGCGGCGGTGGTCGGCGCGCTCGGGTTCGGGGTCGATGTCACCACGGCATCGGGTGTCGGTACGAACCCGGCCCGTTCGAGCAGTTGGAGGGCAGCTGTTCTGCCGATGGGGGCCGGTGCCGTCGCGGTGTATCCGGGGTCGGACGGCGAGGACAGCTGCGCTGCAGCCCGGCGATCCGTCGCGCCACCGCCGGCTCCGACCGTCGCCAGCAGATCGGGGTCGAGTAGACCCAGTATCCCCTGTCGCACAATCGAATTCGACATGTTCGGCGCTCGCCCGTTGACCGTCATCGACAGCACTCGGGATTGCCGGATGGTGTCGGTCCGCACGCCGGGAATTGCCGAGAGTTGGGCTCGCAGGGCCGAGTCGCCACGAACCTGGGCGATCTGAGCGTCACTGGACCGCAATGAATCGGCCAGCTGCGCGGAGGTGCCCCCGCGGCGGATGAGGATCTGGTCGGGTGATGCGGGCTCGCCCCAGAATCGGTCGTTGCGTTCGAGCAGAATCTCGTCCCGACCCCGGTCGACGGTCTTGATGTTGAACCGAGAACCGGAGACCGGCACATTGTCCGTCAGGCCGCCCTGAAAACCGCCGGGTGAGTCCTTGAGCAGATGCGAGGGCACCAGATCGGCGAACAGTCGCTGCCAGGCCGGGTACGGCGACGAGAGTGTCACGTCGACCGTCTTGCCACCGCCCGAGGATGCGACGTCGTCGATCAAGGCGTACCCGGCCGGATCGACGACGCCGGGCTGAGTGGTCATCTGCTGCCACAGGTAGCGGAAATCCTCGGCGGCGATCGGCGCGCTGTCGGACCACTGGGCCTCGTTGCGCAGCTGATAGCGAATGGTGAACGGCGATTGCGACGTCACCTCGGCCGAGATCAACAGCGACAGGTCCGGTTCCCAGGTCGTCACCCCGGTGTCCGGGTCGCGCGAGGGACGGAACGGGCTGGGCAGTACCAGCGAACCGACCGCGGCAGTGGTAGGCGACTGATCTGCCAGAAGATGGGGGTTGAAGCCGATGCCGACATCGTCGATGGCGACGACGACCGGGTCACCGGTCTTCGCCGGCACCATCGTGGTGCTGACCGTGGTCTCGATGCTCTCGATCGGGGGCGGGGGATCCGCAGTGCACGCGGTGAGTACCAGAGCGATGGCAGAAACCAGAACCGTCGGCATCAGCACCTTGCGCAACGAGGATCTCCTTCGTAGTCGGCTACCTTGTGCGACAGAAGCGACGCGCCCCACAAGGGTGACACGTCGCTTCTGCCGCACGAAGTGAGTCTTAGAGAGCAGCCTTGTCGCGAGTCTTGCTCCGCGAACGCTCACGAGCGCGCTCGTTGGAATCGAGGTGCACCTTGCGGACGCGCACGACCTCGGGGGTCACCTCGACGCACTCGTCGCCTGCACAGAACTCCATGGCCATTTCCAGGTCCAGCTTCTTGGGCTTGGCCAGGGTCTCCATGACGTCTGCGGAGGACTGACGCATGTTGGTCAGCTTCTTCTCGCGGGTGACGTTGATGTCGAGGTCTTCCTGACGCGGGTTGATGCCCACGACCATGCCCTCGTAGGTGTCTGCGCCCGGCTCGACGAAGAACGTGCCGCGATCGGCCAGCTGGATCATCGCGAACGGAGTGACGGTGCCGTGACGGTCCGACACGAGCGAACCGGTGTGGCGGGCGCGGATCTCGCCGGCCCACGGCGCGTACCCGTGGAAGACGGCGTTGGCGATACCGGTACCGCGAGTGTCCGTGAGGAACTCGGTGCGGAAACCGATCAGGCCACGCGAAGGAACGATGAATTCCATGCGAACCCAGCCTGCGCCGTGGTTCGTCATCTGGACCATCTTGCCCTTGCGTGCGGCGAGCAGCTGAGTGACGGCACCGAGGTACTCCTCCGGTGTGTCGACCATGAGCTCTTCGAAGGGCTCGTGCAGTTTGCCGTCGACCGTCTGGGTGACCACCTGGGGCTTGCCGACGGTGAGCTCGAAGCCCTCACGACGCATCTGCTCGACGAGGATGGCGAGAGCGAGCTCGCCACGACCCTGGACCTCCCAGGCATCGGGGCGACCGATGTCGAGGACCTTGAGCGAGACGTTACCGATGAGCTCCTGGTCCAGACGGCTCTTGACCATGCGCGAGGTCAGCTTGTGGCCGCTGACGCGTCCGACGAGCGGGCTCGTGTTGGTGCCGATGGTGACCGAGATGGCCGGCTGGTCGACGGTGATGCGCGGCAGGGCAACCGGGTTCTCGAGGTCGGCGAGGGTGTCGCCGATCATGATGTCCGGGAAGCCTGCGACGGCGACGATGTCTCCTGCAACACCCTTCTCGCCGGGCACGCGCTCGACGCCGATGGTGTTGAGCAGCTCGGTGATCTTGGCCTTCTGGACGACGGGCTCGCCGTCGACCTCACGCATCCAGCTCACGGTCTGGCCCTTGGAGAGCTGTCCGTTGTGGATACGGACCAGGGCGAGACGGCCGAGGAAGGCCGACGCGTCGAGGTTGGTGACGTGCGCCTGCAGCGGAGCGTCGACGTTGCCCTTGGGCGCGGGGACGTAGCTGAGCAGGACCTCGAAGAGCTCGTCGAGGTTCTCGGCGTCGGGGGCGTGGCCGTTCTCGGGCTGAACCTTCGAGGCCTTGCCTTCACGGCCGGAGGCGTAGAGAACCGGAAGGTCCAGCGCCAGCTCGGCGGCTTCGGATGCCTCGTCGTCCAGGTCGGACGCGAGGTCGAGGAGCAGATCGTGGCTCTCCGAGACGACCTCTTCGATACGCGCGTCGGGACGGTCGGTCTTGTTCACGACCAGAATCACCGGCAGCGAGGCGGCGAGCGCCTTGCGGAGCACGAAGCGGGTCTGCGGAAGCGGGCCCTCGGATGCGTCGACGAGGAGGACGACACCGTCGACCATGGACAGGCCGCGCTCGACCTCTCCGCCGAAGTCGGCGTGGCCGGGGGTGTCGATCACGTTGATGACGGTGATGGTGCCGTCGGCATTGCGCTTGTGGACGGCCGTGTTCTTGGCCAGGATCGTGATGCCTTTTTCTTTTTCGAGGTCACCCGAGTCCATGACGCGGTCGATCGCTTCGGCACGTTCCTCGAACGCGCCGGACTGTCGAAGCATGGCGTCGACCAGGGTGGTCTTGCCGTGGTCGACGTGTGCAACGATGGCGACGTTGCGGAAAGTGGTGGTGCTGTCGATGTTGTCTGCACTGCTTGGGGCGCTCACGCGAAAAATTCTCCTGGAGTCGAATGCGGGCTCTTGTTCGCTAGCGGGCTTATGTCGCTAGAGAAGCGCGCTGCACCGCGAGGTTCTCGCGACTGATCGAGTTTACCCGTAGTTCGGCAGTGCCCCGCGCCACCCTCAGGTCTGTGACCTGCGCCACCCATTAGTCTTGGTGCTCATGGGCAAGATAAAGGCCGCAGATGTCTCGGGGATGAAGCCCAAGAAAAAATGCTGCCGCAAGAAGGTTCGTTGCATCAAATGCCCCGTCGTGATCATGCGAATGAAGAAGCTGGAATCCGCGGGCGCGACCAAGAAAGACCTCAAGAAAGGCCTGAAGACCGCTCGGGCGAAGTGAGCAGAATTTCCTGCAACTCGGGCATCCAGAGTCGGTCGGCATCGACCAGATCCATCGTCGGCAGGGTTTCTGCGTCCACCCACCGTAGAGCCGAATGTTCAAGTGCTGCAGGAACTCCCGAGATGAGGCAGGCCCGGTACGCGCGGAGCACGAGACCGCCGGGCAGGTCGACGTCGCCGGTGAGCGCCGCGCCGATCGAGCACTCCACTCCCAGTTCCTCACGCAGCTCGCGCACCAGGGCCGCGTCCTCCGACTCCCCCGGCTCCACCTTGCCGCCGGGCAGTTCCCACCGGCCGGCCAGCTCGGGCGGACGAGTTCGTTGGGCGAGCAGCAGCCTGCCCTGGTGCGTCAATGCGGCTGCGACAACCACAGCGGCGGGGGTACCGGACATGCCACCATCTTTCTATGACCGAACTGCTGACCGACCGAGACATCGAGGACGCCCGACTCGCCGAATGGACCGTGGACGGGAAATCGCTGACGCGCACCGTCGAACTGGCGTCGTTTCCAGCGGCGATCCAGGCGGTGAACCGCGTGGCCGAGGCCGCGGAAGAGGCGGATCATCACCCCGACATCGACATCAGATGGCGGACGCTCACGTTCACGCTCTCGACGCACAGCGCGGGAGTGGAGCCTGCAGGAACGACCCAGAAGAAGGTCAGCGGGCTCACACAGAAGGATGTGGATCTGGCGCGTCGGATCGATGCCCTGATTGCGACTTGATGCGTCCGGCATAGACGACCCAGCCCAGGAACAGGGCCGCTCCGACGACATCGACCGCACCGGCCCACGCCTCGAGGCCGGGACGGGGAATGGTCCAGATCGATTCCTGGAAAAAGCTGAGCAGCCACGGCACACCCACGGTGACCGTCACCAACCAGTAGCCCGCGACGATCTTCGACCCGGCGACGTCGCGTAGCGGCCCGTGCACCAGCCAGATCACCATCGGGATCACCCAGATCCAGTGATGCGACCACGAGATGGGCGAGATCAGCAGGCCGAGGAGCTGCACGATCACCAGCGTGCCCAGATGGTCCTCGCGCCCGATCGCCCGCCATGCCGCGATCGCAAGTCCTGTCGCGAGTACGGCGGCGGCGAGCCACACCGGCCCCTGCCCGACGTCCTCCCCCGCGATCCGGCTGAGCGCGCCCCGCAGGGACTGATTCCAGACCGAGCCGACGGGGCCGATTCGGTCGGCATCGCCGAGCAGCGTGGTGAAGTAGGTGGCCGCCTGGTGTCCGAGCGCCGCGTAGCTGACCGCGACGGTGAGGGCGAAGGCCACTGCCGAGAACGCCGCTGCCTTCCACCGCCGAGTGGCCAGGAAGTACAGGCCGGTGATGGCCGGGGTCAGCTTGATTCCGGCAGCGAACCCGACCAGCCCGCCTGCCACCCACCATCTGCTGCTGCGTACCGCGACAATCGCCAGCAGCACCAGGAACACGTTGACCTGGCCGTAGTCCAGGGTCGTTCGAACGGGTTCGGACCACAGACCGAGCGCGGTCCACAGCATCGCGATACGCACCCAGCGCGGCTCGGCGGCACGCTCGTCGCCCAGAACCACCGACAGCGTCAGCTTCACCACGGCGAACAGCGCGATCATGGTCGCGGCCTGCCAGAGCACTCCGACCAGCGTGAACGGCAGATAGTGCAGCGGAAAGAACACGAGCGCGGCGAAAGGCGGGTACGTGAACGGGAGCGGGAAGTCCGGGGTCTGCACCGAGTACGTGTAGTCGTACAGATTTCCGCCGAGAAGTGTCGCGGAGCCGTCGACGTAGACGTGCAGGTCAACGAGGTTCATACCGTTGGGCGTCGCGAAGGCCCAGACGAATCGGCTGATCACCGAGACCGCGAGCAGAACGGGGGCCAGCCGAACAAGTCGGTTCACTGTGCGTGCGGTTCCGTTCGGTATCGATGCCGTGTATCGATCGTCGAGCTTATAGGGCTCAGCTCACGCGCCCCAACCACCGATGCACCCGAGTAACATTTGCATCACCTTTCACACTGACAACTTCAGTAACAGGTTATCGTGTGCGTCTGCGGAGAATTCGCAGCGTGTGACCAATAGACTGCCCTGGCATAGATGCGACGGGGGAGGGCTCGATCGACAACAGCTGTACATCGGGGATTGCGCTACATAGAGTAACCCCTCGAGCACCGGCTGTCGCCGTGGGCCCGCGTCATGATCAGAATGGGGAATATCACCGTGCTTCGTACCCGCGGAACGCGTCGCGTAGTTACAGCTTTCGCCGTAGCCGCAGCCGCCGCACTAGTCGTGCCGACCAGCGCATCCGCACAGCCGTTGGTGCCGATGGCACCGGCAGATCTGCCCGCAGCACCGGCCGATCCCGCTGCTCTGATCGCTCAGTTCCTTCCCGCCCCCGGTGAGCCGATGCCCAACCTGGCCGAGGTGGAAGCACTCGCCTCGTTCGCACCGGCCATCGTCGGTGCCGCAGCCGGACCTGCCGACGTGGGAGCCGCCCCGGCCGCCGACCTGCTCGGTCAGGCCCGCGCGCTGCTCGAGACGGCGCAGCTGCCGGACCAGGTCAAGTCCCTGCTCGAACGGGTCATCACGTTCCTGGACGGCTCCGGCGGCGGCGGACCTGAACTGCCGTCCGACGGACCCGTCATCGCCCAGTTCCTGTACCCGACGCTCGGCGTGGGATGCATCTCCGACACCGCCGATTCCGTCGGAACCGCCTTGGCCGTACCCGGCCCAGCCACCCTGCCGCCTCCCGGACCCGGCGCAGGTCAGGCCGGCTTCGTCTTCACCGCTCTCGGCACCGCCCCGATTGCCGCCGAGCAGGCAGCTCCTCTGACGGTGACCTGGCTCAACATCGACAACCGTCGCTCGGGCACCCAGGATCTCACCGGCGCATCCATGATCAACACCGACGGTCCGGCGACGTTGTCCGCGATCGCCGACACCGGCCCCGGACGCGTTCTCTCGGTCGTCTCCGGTTCGATCACCACGCAGTCGAAGGAAGACCCGGCGGCAGCACCGCGCAGCTGCACCTTCCTGCCCACCATCGGTACGGTCTACGTCCCGTAGCTCGTATCTGCACTACTGACGCACTTCGCCCCCGGCTTCCGCGAGAAGCCGGGGGCGAACTGTTCGTGGGGTGAATTCGGAAAGAATATGCACGGGTTCTCCGAATGCCGTGCTGCATTCGTAGATTGTCGGAAAAGAATTACATCGATGTTGTTTCAGAGAATGTCAGCGGCAGATTTCGACCACTGCCCGTAATCAGCCTTCAGAATATTGTTGATGTCGACTTTGACTCCGCCCACGAAATCCTTGTCGATTCGGATCTGATGAATGTGCGCGTCGGGATGAACGAAGCCCTTCGGCGTTCCCCAATTGTGCTGCCAATACCACCGGCCGAGGCCTGCGACCGAGGCCAATTCGATGGTCGGTGAATTGGCGTAGATTCCCGTGTTCTCGGCTCCGATCACCGACTGCCAGCCCAGGATGTACGGCGCGATCAGGGTTGCGAACTCCACAGCGGTGGGGTTGTCGTCGATCGACGCGTAGATCGGGCGGTCTGCCGGACCACCGGCGGCGAGGTGGAGCTCGAGGCCTCGCTCTGCGTGCTTCACGCCCGCTGCGTACCCGCCACGCCAATCGGACGTGGCCCCCTTACCGAACTGGTAGTTCGAGACCACTTCCAGGCCCGCGGATGTCAAGGCATCGGCCTCGGACTTGCGCATCGGCTTCCCGATCATCCAGTTCGCATCCGGTCGCCGATCGGACACGTAGCGGACAGCTCCGAGGTGACCGGCATTCTTGATCGCGGATGCCGATGGCACCCCACCCGAGTAGTCGACGAGTGTGCCGAGCCCGGCGTCGGCGTGCGCGGTCGTCGAACCCAACGCAACCAATCCGACGGCGGCCGCGGACCCCGCGGCGGCGTACTTGAACAGTTCACGTCGCGAAACCTGCACAAAAATCTCCATCGTCGTTCGATCGCGGCGGCGCGCCTACCCGATAAATTGCACAACCACTGCTATCTTCCATCGTTTGTCGTATCCCACCACAATCCCATCGGTACCGCCAGCCCCACTGCTCACACCCACCCCGTTCCCCTCCGGCTTCACACGAGCACCTCGCGCACCCAAGTCACGAATATGAATATGGTGGGGAGGACGACGCACGGACGAACGCGCTGAGGAGTGGATGGACATGGGCGTAACGCTTGCCAAGGGTGGAAATGTCTCGCTGACCAAAGAAGCACCGAATCTGACGGCGGTGAGCGTGGGACTCGGCTGGGATGTCCGCGCCACCACCGGCGGAGACTTCGATCTCGACGCAAGCGCCATCGGACTTCGCACCACGAAGAAGGCACTGAGCGACAGCTACTTCGTCTTCTACAACAACCTGCGCTCCCCCGACGGTGCCATCGAGCACACCGGCGACAACCGGACCGGCGAGGGCGAAGGTGACGACGAGAGCATTGATGTCGACCTGGCTGCCCTGACCCCGGAAGTGGACTCCATCGTCTTCCCGGTGTCCATTCACAACGCCGACGCCCTTGGCCAGAACTTCGGTCAGGTCGTCAACGCCTTCATTCGCGTGGTCGACAAGTCCGATGGGCGCGAACTCGCCCGTTTCGACCTCAGCGAGGACGCCTCCACCGAAACCGCGATGGTGTTCGGCGAGCTGTACCGACGCGGGGCCGAATGGAAGTTCCGCGCCATCGGCCAGGGCTATGCCTCGGGGCTGGAGGGAATCGTGCGCGACTTCGGCATCGACGTGGGGTGACGGCAGTCACAGCCCGGCTTGTTGGGACCGTCTCGATTGAACAACGGAATCTTTCTGAGCTTGTGACGTCGAGATGATGTGTGGTGATATCAGCGCAACCGCAACATAAGCCACATCAGTCACAGGAGTCACACATGTCTCGTCGCCTCAGCCGTCTGGCGGGCGCGCTCGCGCTCTCCTGCGCGGCATTGCTCGCTGTTCCCGCCACTGCCGCAGCGGATCCGGCACCGGCCGATCCGCTGGCGCAGGCGATCGCCGCACTGCAGGGACAGGGTGGTGCCTCGCTCGACGCCGCGACCGCGATCGCCGACTCACGTACCCCGGTCGCCGAGGATGCGAACGTCGATCCGTTCGCCGCACTGAACGCAGCCAACAAAGCCCTTACCGACTTCGGCATCACGCCGTTCTTCTACCCCACCGCAGCGATCAACTGCTCCGCAACGGCGGGCTCGCCCCTCGGCATCGTTCCCGGTGTCGCAGGCGGAGCGGCAGGACCGTGGCCGCAGCTGACCGCGCCTGCGATCCCCACGTTGCCGTTCCTGCCGTCCATCCAGATTCCCGAGCTCAATGCAGTCGACAAGGGCGAGACGATGTTCGCGTTCGTCCCGGCCGGAATCGTGAACGATTCCGAGAACAAGACCGGGATGCAGGTCGCCTGGTTCAACGTCAACACCCTGCAGGGCGGATTCGCCGACTTCGGCGGCCTGGCAACCACTCTCGCCGATTCGATCCTCACCAATTCCGGTGTGCCCGACGCCGCGAAGGACATCGTTCGGCCGTTCGTCATCGGAGCGATCGACTCGCTGCCTGCCGCCGGTGCCCGCGCCGTACCCGTCGAAACCGGATCGGGAACCGTTCTGGCCGCGGTGTTCGGCACGGTGAACCACAAGGCCCTCGACGGTTCGGACAAGAGCTGCTTCTTCTTCCCCACAGTCGGCATGATCAACGTCGCCTAGTAGGTAAGCAAGACCACGAAAGGCCCTGCAGCGCTGTGCTGCAGGGCCTTTCGTTTATGCCCTGACGATGCGACCCAGCCGTCCCAGGACCGCCTGCATCTCGGTGTGTTGCGAGCGCGCCGCCCAGGGGCGTTGCCTGTTTCGTCCCCGCATCTGCATCGCGGCCCCGGTCACGAGGTCACCGTTGGGGGCGAAATGCACGCGGACTATCTCGTTGAGTGAGCGACCCAAACCGAAACCCGCAACGCCACTGCAGAATCCGTAGGGAAACAGCGGTGCATCGGGTTCGTTGTACTTACCGCCGACGAACACCGGGCTGCCGGTACGGAAGTCGCGGCACTGCGCGATGAAGCCGTGGAAGGCACGCCCCTTCTCGCGTCCGTAGTATGCGATGCCCACCCGCCCGGACCCGGTGGCGGTGATCGCGCCGAAGCGGGCGTCGCGCACTCCCGGTGCCGACACCACCACCGGCCTCGACCAATTCGCCGCGCCGTCCGAGGACCAGGAAGCATGCAGCAATCCGTCGCGGTCCGGCCACACCGCGTACACGTTTCCGTCGTCGTCGACGGCCATCGACTCCGGCAGCAGATAGCGCGAACCGAGCAGCAGAAAATGCACTGCGTTGTGGTACTTCGCCAGCGCCGATCCCGGAACCATCCGAACGTCCCACGTCAGACCCTCGTCGCGACTGACCGCCACAGCGAACCGTCGACCGTAGCGGCCACCGATGTAGACGGTGCCGTCCGGACCGACCACACCCTTACCGAACGAGACGTACTCCCGACTCGGCAATCCGGGGATGTTCTTGGAATCGATGTCGAAACCACCGGCTACTTCCCACTTCACCCCGCCGTCGAAGGACCGCCAGATGACCTGACGGGTGACGTTGATCAGTGGCCGCACACGTACTGCGAACGGCGTGGGCGCGGAGAGATACGTAACCCTTCCGGCCCGTGAATTGCTCGGACCGGCAAACACTTTGGCATCCATCCTGGCTTTCGATGCCACTGTGCGCGTGCGCCAGGTTTCGCCCCGATCGTCACTGACCCCCAGGGTGAAGCCCGTTCGCATCTGATGGGGCGGCACCGCGTCGAATCGTCCGGCGTGCAGAAACAGACGCTCGTCGACGTCGTCGAAATACAGATACGGACGATTCCGACCCTGCCGCAGGCCCTCGGGAACCGATGCACGCCATGACTTTCCGAAATCGGACGAGCGCAGTACCCCGATGCCGTCCACGGTGAACGCGGGTGCGACGAACACGGTGTTGTCCGCCGCGACCCCGAGGGTGCAGGCCGCGGAGCCGTACTCGGTGTAGGAGATGTCGGTGACGAAGTCGGCCGATGCGGCGGCGTTGGTCGAGGAACGCAGTCCAGCCCGATAGCCCGAGGCAACTCTGGGCGTCACGACACCCGCCGTTGGGTGCCGCCGCGGCGTCGCGGCCACAGTGCTGGTCGATGCATTGGATCAGGCTAGCGCCCATGGCGCCGGTGGACCTCCAGGCAATCGAAGAAGTCCTCGGCCCATCCTGGTGACAGTTCACAGAATGGGACCAGCCAGTCTGTGGATTTCCGGTTCACACAGGGACGCATAGGCTCGACGCGTGCCCCGCGTTCGAGCCGCCCACAACCGCCCCGGATCGACCCGCCTGCATCCGACCGACGCGCGTGCGTACTGGATGGCGTCGAAGATTCCGAGCGACCAGTTTCTGCTGTACTGCTTCGCCAGCGGATCGGGAGACCTCGATTCCGAGGTGGCCCGATTGCACGAGCGCGGCAGCCGCATCGAGGTCCTGAGTCGACGCATCAGTGACGTCGCGTGCGGCCTCGATTATCCCCGTTGGACCGAGGCGGGCCCGCGCTCCGACGCGATCTCCGTCCACCGGAAAACGAGCACGTGGTCGGAGTGCCTCGAGGCGATCGCTGCATCGTTCGCACGTCAGGTCGACCCCCGAGTGTCCGTGTGGCACCTGCACCTGTATCCGAACATCGTCGACGCTCCAGGCGGCACGGCCCTCGTTGCCGTGCTGCAGCTTTCGCACGCGGCGGCCGACGGAACACTGGCCGCGCGCGCTGCTCGCGACCTGTTCGGCACGCATCCACTCCCACCGGCGTGCGTCCAAGTAAAGCCTCGTGCGACGTTCGAGTCGGCATCCACAATCGTTGCCGCCGCAACTCTTCCGCTTCGGCTGGCGCAGATGGTTCGCGGCGGTGTCCGCGCCCGACGCGACGCGCTGAGCCTCGGGCGAGGTACCGATTCGGGCGACATTCCCCCGCCCGCACCTTCGCGCGCTCCGACCGACCTCGACGTGCCGCCCACCGGCCGGACGTCGGTGCGGACCATCGTGCTTCCGAAAACCGAGCTGCAGTCCGGCGGGACCACCGTCACCACGTTCGTGCTGACTGCAGTATCCGTTGCACTGCAACGGCTTCTCGGCGACGGTCCGGATCTGGCCGCCGAGGTCACCGTCGCCAGGGATGAGCGAGCCGACGCGCGAAACAATTTCGGCAACGTCGGCGTCGGACTGTTTCCCGCCGAACCGGACATTCGTACTCGCAGTCAGCTCGTCGCCGCCGATCTGGCTGCGCGCCGAGCTCGCGCGAATCATCCGCTGTCGCGGGCAGCCCGCGCCTCACAGGACGACGTCGAAGTACACGTGCCGGCGTTTCTGGCCGAATGGGGCGTCGCGCAGTTCGATCCGACCGCAGCCCCTCCGATGGTCACCGGGAACACCGTCGTGTCCAGTGTTTCGCGCGGTGCTGCAGACCTGACGCTCGGCGGCGGCCGCGTCCGATTCACCGCAGGTTTTCCGGCCCTGTCCCCCGCCATGAGCCTGACCCACGGAGTCCACGGCATCGGCGATACCGTCACCATCGGAATCACGTCGAACAGCGCAGCCGTACCCGACCCGGATCTGTACGAGGCACTCCTTCGCGACGCCCTCGACGAGGTACGCACTGCTCTGACCTGACCGGGACCGAACTGCCAGACAGTTCTCAGCATTTGTCGGGCGTCGGGCTCAGGTTCCCCGACCAGACTGACAGCCATGAGCCAGGAAACGGTCACCGTACTCGCCGTCGGGGGTACCGGTGAATCACACCCGTCCGACCACCGGACACGAGTGACGGGCCTGCTGGCCTGCGTCACCCGCGAGCTCGACGACCGCTTCGTCGGCCGCTGGATCGGCTATCCGGCGTCGTACGGTCCGGTCGCGCTCGGTGGACTGTGCTTTCGGCACAGTGCAGACATCGGTGTCCGGCGTCTACGCCGCACACTCGAGAGCACTGCCGGGCCGATTGCGCTGATCGGATACTCCCAGGGAGCGACGGTGGTGCGCGAGGTCCTCGGTCTCGTCCACGACGGGACGATCGACGGCAGCCGCATCGTTGCCGCTGGTCTGGTGTCGGATCCTCAGCAGCCGGTGGGTGCCGTCGACGGCTGCACCGGGCGCGGCGTCGCCGGTGCGGGTCCGGCTCTGCCCGAGTCGATTCCGGTTCAGTGGATCGGTCTGAAGTCCGACATGATCTGCAACGCAAGCGACGACAGTCTCATTCGCGACGTTGCCGACCTGACCCGATGGATGTCGTTTCGCACTCCGAAAATCTGGCTGCGTGAACTACTGAACTTACTGCGCAGCAACAGCTTCCAAAACGCGACCCGGACGCGCCTTCGACCCTCGCAGTGGGCGAAAGATGTTCGACGCCTCCGCACTGCGGCCGCAGAATTGGGCGGGTATCTGCCGCAGTCGATGCGCTGGCGTCGATTCGAGTGGTCGAACCCCGGCGGTGGCCGACACATCGCTTATGCGCGCGAGGATTATGCAGACGGCCTCACCGGCTGCCAGGTTCTCGCCCGCTGGCTCGGCGAGCAGGCGGATCTACGGGAGAACCGACTCAGCCCTTCTCGGCCACAACGGCGAGCTGCCTGAGCCCCTTCTCGAAATCCGGTCCGACGAGCTTGTCCATCGAGAACACTTTTCCGATCAGAGCGAACAGCTTGTTCTGCTTTCCCGACATACGCCAGGTCACCCGGGTCCCGTCGGCGACAGGCTCGAGCAGGAACGCCGTGACGTTCCGATTCTTGAACGGCTTGGTGAACGCGAGGTCGAGCACGATCAGTTCTTCGGGAATCGATTCGGTGATGGTCATCGTCCCCGCGCCGGCCTTGCGGTTACCCGACCACGAGTACGACGCCCCTACTCCCGCGTCGGGACCGGTGTAGGTGCGCTGCAAACCAGAGTCGAGTCCCTCGTAGGGCGACCACTGTTGCCAATGGTGAAAGTTGTCGATCAGAGCGTGCACGGTCGCG
>NZ_LVCU01000486.1:0-7401 GCF_001647185.1 Rhodococcus sp. EPR-147 | reverse complement strand
GCAGAAGATGTGCCCCGCGGGATCGCGGTACACCCAGAACGAGGGCTGCGCGTGGTCGATGAGTTCGGCCCCGGCGTCGACGACGAAGTCCCTGGCCTGTTCCATGTCGTCGACCACGAGGTCCAGGTGGATCTTGATCCCGTCGTTCGGCCAGTCGATCGGAGTGAACTCCGGCGCACGCTGGAACGCCAGCCGCAGCTCGCCCGGGCCGTGAATCACCACCCAGTCACCGTCGTCGCCGGCAGGCTCCCAGCCGAGAATTGTGCTGTAGAAGCGGGCAAGCGCAGCTGGATCCGGGCAATCGAGCACCGTGTAGTCGACGGTGATCCGCGGTGGCGTCATGGCGGAAAGAGTAGCTGTCAGCCGCCGACGGCAGGGGCGATTGTCTCGAACCATGCGTCGTGCAGGTGCTGCTCCCAGTGGTTCCACCAGTGCACGCCGGTACCGGTGATCTTGACGTTGGGTCGACCACAGACAGCCTGCAGCAGCGGAACGAATGCCCGGCTGCTCATGCCTGCGGCTGTTTCGAGCGGCACCATCTGCGCGAACCTGACCGGGTCGAAGCTGCTGCTGGCCGGGTTGAACACAGGGTCCGTGGCCGGTGATCCACTTCCCGAGGAGACGAAGACTGCCGTGTTGCGCAGCGCACCGACGTTGAGGGACGGGTCGTTGCGGATCCAGTCCGCGGACGGCCAGGTACCCCACATGTTGCGAGCGTTGCCGCCCATCTCGCCGACGGCGACGGCGATACCTTGAGCGAACCCGGGGCTGCTGGCGGTCGGGTAGCCGCTGAACGATGCGACGGCCTTGTAGAAGTCGGGGTGGTGGGCGGCCAGGTTGAGCGCCGAGGTTCCGCTCATCGACAGTCCGGCCACCGCGTTGTTGACGTTGTCGCTGCCGAAGCGATCCGCCATGAACGGAGGCAGCTCCTGGGTGAGGAAGGTTTCCCACTTCACACGCCCGAGCTTGGGGTCGTCACGCTGCCAGTCGGAGTAGAAGGTGCCGCCGCCGCCGAACGGGATGGCCACGTTGACGTGCTTGTCGGCGAAGAAGCTCTCGACGTCGGTCTCGATGAGCCAGCCGTTGTCGTTCTCGGGCGCACGCAGGCCGTCGAGCAGATACAGGGTGGGTGCGGGGCCGCCGCCTGCAGCTTTGAGCACCTTGACCGGAATGTTCTTGTCCATCGACGGCGAGTAGACGTAGACGAGCTCGGAGTCGGCCTTCGCCACACCGGTCCCCATCAGCACCGTTGCCATCGTGGCGACCAACACCGCCACTACAGCGAGCACCAGACTTCGTATCCGACCATGCAGCATGAAGATTGTCCCCTTGTTCGTATCCAGCCGACCGTCTCGGGGAGGGTAACAGCCCGGTCACGGCTCCGCCTCTCCTAACGCAGCGGGCTGTCGACGATCCACCACGCCGCGTACGGCGGCAACCACACCCAGCCGGCGTCGTCGACCTGCAGATCGTGCTGCGAGAGGACCTCGACCGGGGCCGGAATTCCGAGTTCGATCAGCTGCGCGTGCGGGAACTGCCGGTGTTCGGCGGTGACGTTGTAGAGGGCGACGAGGGTGCCGCTGGGATGCCGCCTGCGCACCACGAGCAGACCGTCGTCCGACTCACTCTGTACGTCCACCGGTGCCTCGGCGTGCAACATCGGTAGTCCGGCGCGCACCTTCGCGATCCGCGCGATCCCGTCGAACACTCGTTGCGCGTCGCTCCCCTGCTGGAATCGGCCGGCGCGATCGGCGTCGGTCACGCGCGGCCGATGCACCCACCGGTTGTCCTCGGCATGAGCTGGCTCCTCGGCCCAGTTCGGATCGCCCGGGGAGCCGAGCTCGTCGCCGCTCCACACGACCGGAATTCCGCCCCATCCAGCAATGACGGCGTGCGCCAAGAAGATTCGCCCGAACGCGCCGTCGGGATCCAGGCGGGACGGGCCCAGACCGGTCAGCGCTGCTGCGGTTCCACTGATCCGGCGGTCGCCGGTGTCCGGGTTGTACTGGAATACAAGGCCTTCGGCCCAGGAGCCGTCGAATTCCCCGGAGTACCAGTCGGCCAGGAAATGGCGATGCCCTGCGCCCGAGAGCCCGAGAGACGCCGCGTCGCCGTCGTCGATGGCCCAGCCGATGTCGTCGTGGCAGCGAACGTAGGTCACCCAGGTGCCACTCGGCGGCGTCGGGGGCAAAGACGCCAAAGCGTGTCGCGCCAATGCTGTACTGCCCGTTGCCAACATCGACCACACCTGCACCATCAGCGAGTTGTGGTAGGCGATGTCCGAGACTCGGCCGGTGTGCCGCCCCTGACCCAGGTACGGCAGCAGATCCCGGGGTCCGACGATCGCCTCGGCCTTGAACAACGTGGCCGGAGCAGCGAGTCGAGCAGTAGCGCGCAAGGCCTGGGTGACCGCGTGCACCTCGGGCTGGTTCTGGCAGTTGGTTCCCAGCCGCTTCCACAGGAATGCGATCGCATCAAGGCGCAGCACTTCCACCCCGAGGTTTGCCAGGTGCAGCACGATACTCGCGAACTCCTGCAGCACAGCGGGATTGGCCCAGTTCAGATCCCACTGCCATTCGTTGAACGTCGTCCACACCCACTCGCCGAGGGTGTCGTCGAAGGTGAAGCTGCCGGGCGCGAAGTCCGGAAACACCTCGGGGAGAGTGCGCTCGTACGAGTCCGGGGTGGTGCGATCGGGATAGACCAGAAAGTAGTCTCGATACTTCGGATCGCCTGCGCGCGCCTTCTCGGCCCATTCGTGTTCGCGAGCAACGTGATTGAGCACCAGATCGACCACGAGACTGATGCCGCGGCCGCGTAACGTCTCCGCGAGTGCCCGTAAGTCCTCGTTGGTACCGAGATCCTCGCGCACCGCTCGGTAGTCCATCACCGCGTAGCCGCCGTCGTTGTCGCCGGGCCGCGGTTGCAGCAGCGGCATCAGGTGCAGGTAGGTGACACCCAGATCGGTCAGATGGTCGAGCCGGTCCCCCACCCCGCGCAGGGTTCGGCCGTACCGGTCGACGTAACAGGCGTAACCGAACATGTCCGGCTGCTGAAACCAGTCCGGTTCGAGCAAACGACGCTGATCGAGCCGGTGCAGATCCTCCGGGCGGGCGGCATAGGCGCGCGCAGCGATCTCCACGAGGGTGGCCGCCACGGCGTCGGGATCGGGGTAGACGGCAGTGACCGCGTCGTGCAGATCGGGAAACCACTGCTCGAGACGCAACTCGAACGTCTCGCGTCGGTGGGCGGGAAGTTCGGCGAGGATCTCGCGGGTGACGTCGGAGACGGCGGGGTGAACCATGGACACATTCTGGCATCGACCCCAGCGTGCGGGCGCGCATACATCCGGTTACCGCGGGGTATCAAAGCGGCATGTCATTGCTGACCCGCACGCTGGACACGATCCTCGACAGAGCAGTCGTTCCCGGATACTCCCGCATCGGTGCCACGGTGCGTCGCCGATTCTGGGCCGCGGATCCGACGCCGTTCCCCTCCCCCATCGACATGGTGGTGACCGGTGCGTCGTCCGGCTTGGGCGCAGCCACGGCGAAGGAACTGGCCAGGTTGGGGGCACGGGTACATCTGGTCGGTAGGTCTGCCGATCGGCTGGAGTCCGCGGCCGCCGCCATCCGAGACGACGTGCCCGACGCCTCGCTCGTGGTGCGCGAGTGCGATATCAGCAATCTCGATTCCGTTGCCGAGTTGATCGCGTCATTGGCGTCGGAACTCACCGCGGTGCACGCGCTCGTGCACTGCGCCGGGGTCATGCCGGACGGGCGGCAGCTGTCCGCACAAGGTCACGAATCTGCTTTCGCCACCCACGTTCTCGGGCCGGTCGCGCTGACGGTGGGACTGCGCGAACTGTTCGACGCCGGATCGCGGGTCGTGTTCGTCTCCAGCGGCGGCATGTACCCGGTGCCGCTGCAGTCCGCCGACTTCGAGTACGAGAACGGCAAGTACTCCGGTATGACGGCGTACGCCAGGACCAAGCGCATGCAGGTGGTGGTGACCGAGCAACTGGCCGAGCGGTTCTCGCTCGAAGACGATCCGGTGGTGCACAGCATGCATCCCGGCTGGGCGGCGACACCCGGCGTCACCGGATCGATGCCACTGTTCGGTTCGGTGATGAAGCCGATTCTGCGCAGTGCCGACGACGGGGCCGATACCATCGTCTGGCTCGTCGCATCCGACCAGGCATTGACCAGTACCGGCACGTTCTGGCACGACAGGGCCCCGCGTCCGACGCACTACCCGTCCTGGCGTGGAGATTCACCTCGTGTGCGAGATGCCCTGTGGGCCAGCGTGGTCGAGACAACGGGAATCGAGATCTGACGTCGTTCACGGCCCGACTGTCGGCCGTCTCAGCCCACCGACCGCGTTCCGAACGAGCGCCAGCAGGGTCAAGCTGAAGCCCCAGCCGAGCATGCACAGAATGACACCCACACCCGACTGCCCGGTGACATCGGTACTCGCGTCGACGCAGAACGCCGTCGAGAAGCCCACCGTCAGGCCCAACGCAGCGACGTGTCCCCCGGTCTTCGGCCATCGTGACAGGTGCGCGGCCAGCAGGCACAGCAACACGACCGTCGCACCGCACGCTGCGACTTGCCATGATGGGAACTCGTTCGGGGCCGGGAGACCCGGGCCACGCACTTCGCCTCGGTAGTCGGCAGACCAGCTCAGCCACCCTGCACACGCTACGAAACCCGATGCGGCAGCAGTCGATCCGGTGGCCCACAAGCCGAGCGGACCGGTTCCCCTTCCTTCTCGACGCTTCGCGAAGACGGCCCACAGAACGAGAGCCCAGAATGTCGACGGCACGCCGACGAAAACGAAGACAATCCACAGAAACTGAGACCACGAAAAGTCGACTGCCATGACCCGACGCTATCGGACATCGCATAGCTACAGTCGAGACATGTCGCTCGTCGATCGGTTGTCGAACTCGCTCCCCACGGATCGGATCGTTGTCGATCCCGACGTCATCGCGTCGTACCAGCACGACGAGGCAGAGTGGGCACCGTATTCGGTCCCGATCGCGGTCGTTCGGCCCCGCTCCGCTGAGGAAGTGCAGGCCGTCGTTCGCGCATGCCTCGTTCACGGCGCGCCCATTGTCACTCGCGGGGCGGGCACCGGGCTGTCCGGCGGCGCGAACGCCACCGAGGGATGTGTCGTACTCGCCCTCGACGGCATGGACGCGATCAAGGAGATCGACCCGCTCGAGCGCTACGCCGTCGTCGAACCAGGGGTGGTCAACGACCACTTGCGAGCAGCGGTCGCCGAACAGGGTCTCTGGTACCCACCGGATCCGGCCAGCGCGCCGTGGTCGACCATCGGCGGCAACGTCGCCACCAACGCCGGCGGACTGTGCTGCGTGAAGTACGGCGTCACCCGCGATTACGTCATGGGCATGCAGGTGGTCACCGGAACCGGAGAATTGGTGAGGCTCGGGCGAAAGACCGCGAAAGGCGTTGCCGGATACGATCTTGCGGGCCTGATGGTCGGATCGGAAGGCACGCTCGGCATCATCACCGAGGTGACCCTCAAGCTGCGTCCGCTCCAGGATCCGCAGCGGACCGTCGCCGGCTACTTCGATTCGATCGTCGACGCCGGGCGTGCCGTCGCCGCGGTGGCCGCCGCCGGATTGACGCCCTCCGCGTTGGAGCTGATCGACAAGCAGTGCCTTATCGCCGTCGACGCCTGGAAGAACATGGGGCTGTCGGTGGAGGCGAATGTGGTGCTGCTCGGGCGGATCGACGATCCCGGACTGATCGGCGATCAGCAAGCCGAGAAGATGCTCTCCTGCTTCGAGGAGGCCGGGGCCACGTGGTCCGCGGTCTCGACGGATCAGGAGGAGGCCGACGCGCTGTTCACTGCCCGACGGTTGGCGTATCCGGCGATGGAGCGCCTGGGGCCGGTATTGACCGAGGATGTCTGCGTGCCGAAGAAGCATGTGCCCGAGATGCTCTCGCGCATCGAGCAGATCGGCCTACGCTACGAAACGACGATCGCCAACATCGCCCACGCAGGCGACGGAAACCTGCACCCATTGCTCATCACGCCACACGACGACCTTCCGGCCCGGGAACGCGCTCAGGCCGCCTTTGCCGAAATCATCGACGCGGCACTGGAACTCGGTGGCACCGTCACCGGCGAGCATGGAGTCGGACTGCTCAAGATGGACGGTCTGGTGCAAGAACTCGATCCGGTGGTGTTGGACATGCACCGAGCGGTGAAAAAGGCGCTCGATCCCCACGGAATCCTGAACCCCGGCAAGGTGTTCGCGCCGTAACGGTTTCAGCCCTGTGGTTGTGATCGCAGATTGCCGTTGTGCAGCACGGTCACCAGCAGACTCGGCAGGCCGTTGACCAGCACGAGAACCGCGACCATGACGCTCACGGCCAGCCACGGCTGGGTCAGCCAGAAATGATTGCCGAGCTGTAGCGCACCGAAAAGGCTCAGTATCCAACCGGCAGTCTGAGCACGTCGAGCGCGTTGGGCAGGTCTGACCGGATACGAGCCATTCACTGCCGGCAACCTGGAGCCGTAGTTCTCACGAGCGGTAATTCGAGCGGCGACGATGTGCAGCAGCACAGCGAAGGTGATGGCACACACCGTAGCCACCATGCGACCGTCACCCTCTTCCCCATCGGTTCCCGTCAGCGCAGTCTCGCAGGTCGAATAGCAATGCGCCACCACGCAGTTCTAGGTCGCAACGATCGCGCCACGGGCTGCCGTGTTGCAGTCGACTGCCCACGCTGCGATTCTGTGGTCGTGCGAGTAGCTCTCATAGCCGATATTCACGGCAACATCGCGGCGCTCGACGCCGTCCTCGAAGACATCGAACGTCATCGCGTCGACTCGGTGATCAATCTCGGCGATCTGCTCTCCGGCGGCCTGCATCCGCGTCGAACTGCAGATCGACTCATGGCCTTGGACATGCCCACGATCGCGGGCAATCACGATCGCTATCTGCTCGAACAGCATCCCGATTCGATGGGTAGTTGGGATCGGCACGCCCATGATCGACTCGACGACGAGCATCGACAGTGGCTGGGCTCGCTGCCGTTCTCACTCGACCTCGATCACGGAATCCTCGCAGTGCACGGAACGCCCACCGATGATCAGCAGTACTTTCTGCACTCGGTCGACCCCGACGGCTCTCGCGAGGCAACCGATGCCGAAATTCTCGACCGGGCAGCAGGTTTCACCGACAAAGCTGTCATCGCCTGCGGACACACCCACCTGCAGCGACAGTGGACTCTCCCCAGCGGCACACTCGTGGTCAATCCCGGAAGCGTCGGCACCCCCGCGTACGACGACGATCTCCCCTACCCTCACGTCATGGAATCCGGGTCTCCGCATGCCCGCTACGCGGTACTCGACGACCACGACAGT
>NZ_LVCU01000485.1:0-18531 GCF_001647185.1 Rhodococcus sp. EPR-147 | reverse complement strand
CACCGAAGGTGTGGTGTCGTCACTCCTCGCGTTGCATGCGACCGATCCGGCGACGGTGTATCTGTCGGTGCTCGCCCGCGCTCGAACACTGGGACTCTCGGATGTTCGTGATGCGATGTACGAGCGCCGGAGCCTGGTGCGGTTGATGGCGATGCGGCGCACGATGTTCGTCGTCGCTCATGACGACGTTCCGATGATTCACGCTGCGGCGAGCCTCGGGGTTGCGCGCACCATGCGAGCGCGGCTGATCAAGCAGGTCTCCACTTTGCCCACCGAACCGGTGATCGACGACGTCGAATCATGGCTCGCCGCAACCGAAGCCGAGACCGAATCGGCGTTGCGATCGATGGGAACTGCCACCGGTGCAGAACTGTCCTCTGCAGTTGCAGGCCTCAAGACAGCGCTGTTGCCGACCCCCGACAAGGTGTACGACGTCAAGCGGTACGTCACCTCCGAGGTGCTGGTGATGATGGCTGCCGAGGGAAAATTGGTGCGCGTCGAACCGCGGGGCGCGTGGACTTCCCGACGGCACGCGTGGGCACCGATCGATCACTGGTGGCCGGACGGGATTCCCGAACTCGACAAGACCGAGGCGAGGACGGTCCTGGCACGACGATGGCTCGAAGTATTCGGACCCGCAACCCTCGACGACCTGCAGTGGTGGACGGGCTGGAACAAGACGCAGACTCGCGGTGCGGTCTCGGGCCTGGACACCGTGGCCGTCGAACTGACCGAGGGCGATGGAATCATGTTGTCCAGCACTGTTTTCGAGAAACCTTCCGGTACGAGCGTCATGCTGCTACCTGCGCTCGATCCCACGCCGATGGGATGGAAGCACCGCGCCTGGTATCTCGGCGAACACAAGGCACCGCTGTTCGACACCTTCGGCAACATCGGCCCGACCATCTGGTCCGGGGGCCGCATCGTCGGCGGCTGGGCGGTGACCGGTTCCGGCGAGGTGGTCACCGAATTGCTCGAGGACGTCGGATCGACGGCGTCGAAAGCAGTCGCAGCCGAGGCCGCACGACTCAACACCCTGCTCGACGGCACCCCGGTGGTCCCCTCCTTCCCGACACCTCTGGAGAAGAAACTTCGTGGGAAGAAGTAGCCGACCTGCGCCTGGTCAGCGGTGCACGCGAACGATCAGCGCTCGAATTCGCGGTAGGGTCAGACCGTGCCGATCAGTCTGGTTTCCATCGTCCTCCCCGTGTACAACGGTTTGCCCGATCTGGACGAGCAGCTCGAGGCCATCGCCGCACAGGACTACACGGGCGATGTCGAGCTCATTGTCAGCGACAACGGCTCGAGCGATGGCCTGCGCGCACACCTCGAAGAACTGTCCCTGCCTCTGTCGATGCGTAGGGTCGACGCCTCCGCCAAGCGTGGAGTGTCGTACGCCAGAAACGTCGGAGTGAAAGCCGCACGCGGTGACATCGTTGCCGTCGTCGACCATGACGACGTCGCTCATCCGACGTGGCTGACTGCGATGGTGCGTGCGCTCGACAGTGTCGACGCCGTGGGCGGCGCACTCGAAATCGAATCCCTCAATTCGGCAGACGTGGCGGAGTGGCGAAATGTACCGCCACCCGGTGCTCTGTTCCCCACTGCCTACCTGCCGTACGCGCCGGGCAGCAACTTCGCAATGTGGCGTGAAGTTTTCGAGAAGGTCGGAGACTTCGACGAGGACCTCATCGGCGGTGCCGAGGACGTCGATTACTCGTGGAGGATTCAGCAAGCGGGATTGACGCTCGGACATGCCGCCGATGCGTTGGTCGCTTACCGCATCAGAACCACTGTCCGCCGATCTTTCGTGCAAGGTCGCGCCTACGGGCACACGTCCTACCAACTGTCGACGAAGCATCGTGCGGCGGGCTGCCCGCACCCGTCGTCGTTCGTCAGGATCCCCGTACATGCAGTGTCGATCTTTTATCTTGCGACAGTTCGTAATCCGTGGCTACCGAAGATGCTGAGACCGATGCCCGTCGGTCTGTGGGCTCACTACATCGGGATTCACTACGGCGCACTGCGGATTCGAGTGACGACGCTGGGCCGACGACAGCGACCGAGCGTCCGATGACCCGCAAGACAATCGACGCGATACGCGAGGAGACTCTCGCCGTCCTACGGACTCACGCGGCACCGGGAGATCGTGTGGCTCACTTGGATTTTCCGAATCATTACAACGCCGGCGACTCGCTCATCTACGCCGGCGAGGTCGAGTATTTGAAGCGGTTGAACGTGCACGTCGACTACGTGTCGGATCCGTTCACTCACAACCATGCTCTTCTCGAGGAACGAATCGGTGACGGGACCCTGTTTCTGCAAGGCGGGGGAAATTTCGGTGACCGGTGGCCGATCGACCAAAAATTCCGTGAAGCGATCGTTGCGCGGTTTCCTCGCAACAAGATCGTCTGCCTCCCCCAGAGCATCGACTTTGCCGACACCGACGCCCTTACGCGGACCGCAGCCCTGTACGCACAGCACCCGGATCTGACCCTGATGCTGCGTGAAAAGCGTTCGTACGAGTTGGCGCTCGCCCATTTCCCGAGCAACCGCGTCGAATACTGTCCAGACATGGCGTTCGGTGCCGACATCGCTCGAAGCACCGAAGGATCTGCTGTGGACGTCGTGAAACTCCTGCGCGCCGATTCGGAAAGCCTCGGCCACGCGGCGGTGAACATCGACGCCTCGTCCGTGCACTACGACTGGGGCCTACGCGGAACGGATCTGGCGATCTCGACGGCGGTGATGCTGCCGACTCTGATTGCGCAACGTTTCCCCAGAACGAATCGGCTGCTCTACCCCGCTCTCCTACGCTCGTACGAGCAAACAGCCAAGCTCAACCTTCGTGTGGCGCAACGCATTCTGAACCTTGCGCCCGTTATCCTCACCGATCGACTGCACGCTGCCGTACTGGCCGCAATGATGGGTAAGCGTGTCGTGGCGATGGACAACGCGAACAAGAAGGTCTCCGGCATCTACGACGCCTACCTGCACCGCTTCGACAATGTCCACTACGCATCGAACTCCGACGAGGCTGCCGAGTTGGTTCGGCAGGCCGTGTCCGACTGTCGTGGATGAACGCTGCTTGCACCGCGCGGAAGTTCAGAAGGGGTAGCGGCCCTCGGCCCAGGCGCGAGCGGCGGGAGGTTCCACCGCCTCGACAGGTTCACCGTCGCGAAAGTACTGCGTGTGCAGAATCCGACCCTCGTCGACCGCTTCCTGCCACGCCTGAGTGGGGCCTTCGCCGAACCAGAGCCACGGGGTGATGTCGTCCATGATCACGACCGATTCTGCGGTAGCGAGCGCACGTAGATCGTCGAGGTCTGTGCGAGCCCCCTCCACCGAGTGGTCTCCGTCGATGAAGATGACGTCGAACCGCATGTCCGGATGTTCCTTCGCATAGGCCGCGATAGTGGTGTGCGAGTCACCCTGAATCAGCGTGTGTCGGCCCGGAAAGTGTTCGTCGATATGGACTTTCGCGGCGTCGCTGTAGGCATAGGCGGCCAGGTCGAACGACACGACGGTCGTGTCGGTCGATGCGTCGAGGAACGCCCAACTCGAGAAGCCGGCATTGAACCCGACCTCACAGATCAGCTTCGTACTCGGCCGTGCCGCAAGCGAAGACAAATATGCCTGCTCCGCCTCGTCGGCTCCCCGCTCGAAAGGTTCCCCAGCAGTGGCGGTTCGGTGCACCAATGCCTCGAGTTCCTGCAGACCCATTCACGTTCTCCTATCGTCTGATTCGGAGCGTAGTCAGCATCGGTGGGCGGCGCAGACGACGACGCCCCACTCGCAGAACACGCCACCACGGACCTGTTGGATCTTCCGTCACGGCGAGGGTCCCGTGAGCCTCGTTGTCTCCCCGGGACCCTCGGTCTACCGAGCGTGCTCGCTCAGTCGACGACAGAACGAACGATCTCGGCGATACGCTGCGCCGTAGCGTCGTCCACAGTCTCGAAATACCACGCCGCCGGCATCAATTGCCCGTCCGCACCACCGGCAGCGTGAAATGCCGCCTTCTCGGTGATGGCCAGATTCAATCGATCGTCGTTGCGCAGCGTCACGAGCGCAGGCGTGCTCGCCGACTTCGCGTAGGCGGGCATTCCGTACCAGATCCGCGGCTTCAACGTGGGGGCCGCGGACACGATGATGTCGTGCACACGCTGCATGACCGAACGCCGCGGTTCCTCCATCTTCGAGATCTTCTCGATCACCTGAGTCAGGTTCTTCTCGTCCTTCGACGACATGTCATGTCCTTTCGTCAACCGATGTCGGGCATCGGCGGAATGAAGATGGCGCATTTCTGCGCCGCACCCCATCCGGACATGTCCTGAGCTGGTCAGGCCTCTCCTCGATGATTCACGTGGTTGCCACGTGGAAGCGCAGTCGGTGGCGCGTACCACCGCGGTAAGAATATCCGACCTGCGGTCGTACTGCGCCACCGATTCGGCGGATTCGTCGCTCTAGACGTTGAAGCGGAACTCCACCACATCGCCGTCGGACATGACGTAGTCCTTGCCCTCGATGCGTACCTTGCCTGCAGCCTTGGCCGAGGCCATGGAACCCGCGGCGACGAGGTCATCGAAGGAGACGATTTCGGCCTTGATGAATCCGCGCTCGAAGTCGGTGTGAATGACGCCCGCTGCCTGCGGTGCGGTGTCACCACGATGAATGGTCCACGCGCGAGCCTCTTTCGGGCCAGCGGTGAGGTAGGTCTGCAGGCCGAGTGTGTGGAAGCCGGCGCGCGCGAGAGCGTCGAGACCGGGCTCGGTCTGTCCGACGGATTCGAGCAGTTCCGCTGCCGATTCCTTGTCGAGTTCGAGCAACTCGGATTCGATCTTGGCATCGAGGAACACGGCGTCGGCGGGAGCAACGAGACGCGCGAGCTCACCGATCTTCGCGTCGTCGGTGAGCACCGACTCGTCGGCGTTGAAGACGTAGAGGAACGGCTTGGTGGTGAGCAGCTGGAATTCACCGAGCAGCTCGAAGTCCAGCTTCGCCTTGGCAGAGAACAGCGTCTTGCCGTCGTTCAGCACAGCCTGCGCTGCCAGCGCCGCGTCGAGTGCAGGCTTGCGATCCTTCTTGATCCGCACCTCTTTCTCGAGGCGCGGGATGGCCTTCTCCAGGGTCTGCAGATCTGCGATCGCCAGTTCTGTTTCGATGACCTCGATATCGGCGGTCGGGTCGACGCGACCGTCGACGTGCACCACGTCGTCGTCGGCGAAGACACGAACGACCTGGCAGATGGCGTCGGCTTCACGAATGTTGGCGAGGAACTTGTTGCCCAGACCTGCGCCCTCGGACGCACCCTTGACGATGCCGGCGATGTCGACGAACGACACCAGCGCAGGCACGAGCTTCTCCGAACCGAACACCTCGGCCAGCTTCTCGAGCCGGGGATCCGGCAGCGCGACCACACCGACGTTGGGCTCGATGGTGGCGAACGGATAGTTCGCGGCCAGCACATCGTTGTTGGTCAGTGCATTGAAGAGGGTGGACTTGCCGACGTTGGGCAGTCCGACGATTCCGAGGGTGAGGCTCACGGTCTATGGAGTCTACTTTGACGACACCACCAGCTCGGACAGTGCCCGGCCAGCGACGAGGCCGGGCACCCTGGGCGGCGACACAACCACGTCAGTGCGGGCACGATTCGGATCGGACTCTGTGTCCATGCCCGCGACGCTAGAACCGCGAGTCATGTCGAGGTCAAGTGTCTGGCCCTAGTACGAGTTCGCGACGACCAAGGCAATGAAGGCGAAGTACAGGACTATGAGGACGACGAATATCCCCAGCGACAGCTTGCCGAAGAACCCGGCACGATTCGACGAATAGAGCGCGCCCTGAGCGTCCCCCATCATCCACAGCGGGTGCACCTTCAGTGCGTGATTGAAGGCCGGGATGGCCAACGGCCAGAAGAAGATGATGGCGACGACGGCCCATCCCGCATTGGACGACGGCAGAGTCGGTGCCTGCACATAGGACTGCGCTGCCGGATAGGGCTGCTGGAACTCTGACTGCTCGTACGGATTCGACATGATCATTTTCCCCCGATTGTTCGATGACGGACAGCTAGTAGGACGCCGCACCGACGCGTCGGGTTCCATCGAATCGAATCCGGTCGATCTCGAGTTCAGGTGGTGATTGCCGAATTGGGGTCCCAGCTCGCCAGGATCGGCAGGATCTTGGCGGTACTCGATCCGTCCTCGACCGTGTAGACGATGAGACTCTGCCCCGGCTCGCTGGGCGAGGTCAGAAATTCGATACCGAATTCGAGGGTCCCCGCCGCCGGATGCTGGATGATCTTGGTTGCGCGTTCGAATTCACGGACCTCGTGGTCACTCCACCATTGCTCGAAACACGGCTCGCTGGAACGCAATTCGTCGATCAACGCAGTGAGCGTACGGTCCCCGGGTCGACGGGCGAGGTCGCGGCGCAGATTGGCGACCGCGGCGGCCGCGAACTGCGACCAGTTGACGATTCGCTCGCGGGCGATGGGATTGCGAAACAGATAGTCGAACAGCGATTCTCCAGCCGCCGACGGCAAACTCAGCACCGATCGAACCAATGCGTTGCTGGCCAGGATGGTGCCCGAACGCCCCAGTAACAGCACCGGAACGTGATCGAGCGTCCTCATCACCTGGAGCAATCCCGGATCCGGTCGCTCGGTGGCGTCATCGACGGATCCGGCGGGAGATGCAAGGTCGAGCAGATGAGCCGACTCCACCTCGTTCAACTTCAATGCCCGAGCGATCGCTCGCAGCACCTCGATCGAGACGTTCGCCTGCCGACCCTGTTCGAGCTTGCTGTAGTAGTCCGGGCTCACTCCGGCCATCGCAGCAAGTTCTTCCCGCCGCAGTCCAGGCACTCGTCGAGTACCGGGATACGTGCGCAGTCCGGCCTCGGCGGGGGTGATGCGGTCGCGCCGATCACGCAGAAACGCGCTGAGGGCGGACCTGTCGTTGCTCACGAATTCCACAGTAGCGACAGCGATGGTTGCCAGCCTGGTCATGCCAGACCTAGGTCGAGTGACGCCTGGTTCGCCGTGTTCAGCGCCCGTAGACATGAAGTCATGACTTCTTCTGCATCACAGCGACTTTCCGGACGGACCGCCGTCATCACCGGATCCACCAGCGGTATCGGTGCCGCAATCGCCTCGACTCTCGCCGCGCACGGAGCATCGATCGTCGTCAGCGGCCGCGACGCCGAGCGCGGCAAGGCCCTGACGCACCGCATTTCCGCGGACGGCGGCACCGCGGCCTTCGTCGACGTCGATCTCTCGGGCAGCTACCAGGAGCTACGCGAGTTCGCCGCCCGCAGCACCGACGCTCTCGGCGGCCGAGTCGACATTCTGATCAACAACGCCGGTATCTATCCGGCCACCGCGACGGCCGACCTTCCCGACGACCAACTCGACGCCATGCTCGCCGTCAACGTACGGGCCCCACACGTGCTCGTCGGTGAACTCGCACCGGCCATGGCCGAGCGTGGGAGCGGCGTCATCGTGAACATCGGATCGTGGATGGCCACGATGGGGAGCCCGTTCGCCGCGATGTACTCCGCAACCAAGGCCGCCGACGAACAACTCACGCGAAGTTGGGCCGCCGAGTTCGGTCCACGCGGCGTGCGGGTGAACGCCCTTGCACCCGGTGCGACGCTGACGCCGGGCAACGAGGATGCGCGGGAGGTGTTGGACGCCATGACAGCCGGAACGCCTGCAGGCACTGTCCTTTCGCCCCAGGACATCGCGAACGGTGTGTTGTTCTTGGTCTCCGACGACGCCGCGATGGTGCACGGCACAACGCTCTACGTCGACGGCGGCATCTCGGTCACCCGCGGATGAACGCGCGTACCGAAGACCGCTACTGGGCTGGGGTCTTCAGCGCCGAGGTGGCCTCGGCCAACCGAGTGACGGCGTCCCAATCCTCCTGCGCGACGGCCGAACCCGGAGTGAGCCACGATCCCCCGACGCAGCCGACGTTCGGCAGGGCCAGGTACGTCGACGCATTGGCGGTCGAGATTCCACCCGTCGGGCAGAAGCGTGCGGCCGGGATCGGCGAGTGGATCGACTTCAGGAAGTTCGCCCCGCCCGACGCCTCGGCCGGGAAGAACTTGAGCTCGGTGTAGCCGGCTTCGAGGAGGGTGAGCACCTCGGACACCGTTGCAGCACCGGGCAAGTGGGGTAGCCCGGTGTCTCGCATGGCTTTGGTCAATCCCGAAGTGCAGCCCGGCGACACCAGGAACTGAGCGCCCGCATCTGCGGCCTGCTTGGCCTGGCCGGGAGTGATGATGGTGCCGGCACCGACGAGGATGTCGGGGACCTCGGCGGCGATGCGCTCGATGGCGTCGAGGGCCACCGGTGTCCGCAGGGTCAGCTCGATGACGGGCACTCCGCCCGCCACCAGGGCGCGGGCGATCGGAACGGCATGATCGAGGTTCTCGATGACGACGACGGGGATGACGGGGACGCGGTCGAGCAGAGATGCAGTCACGTTCTTACCTTCTTCTGGAGTTACGGGGCTCAGCGCATGACGAACATTGCACCCTCGTCGGCCGGGCCGACGAGCGCACGCATGCCCGAGAACAAGTCGCGACCGGTGCTGGACCACTCGTCCTTGTCCAAGGCTCGGCCGGTGACCGGCCGTGCCTCGAACTCGTCGAGCGGTACGTCGATCGACAGTGTGCCACCGAGGGAATCGAGAGTGATGATGTCACCGTCGAGAATTTTCGCGATCGGTCCCCCACTCGCGGCCTCGGGCGTGAGGTGAATTGCCGCAGCGACTTTGCCGGAGGCACCGGACATTCGGCCGTCGGTGATCAGCGCGACGGACCGTCCCTTGTCCTGCAGAATTCCGAGAGCCGGGGTGAGCTTGTGCAACTCGGGCATACCGTTGGCCTGCGGGCCCTGATAACGCAGCACGGCAACGAAGTCGCCGTCGAGTAGCCCTGCGTCGAATGCCTCGAGGAAGTCGGCTTGATCGTCGAACACTCGTGCCGGTCCGGTGACCACGCGATGTTCGGGTGCCAGTGCAGAAGTCTTGATGACGCACTTGCCGATCGCCCCGGTCAGCATCTTCAGTCCGCCGTCGGCGCTGAACGGCTCGTTCGCGCCTCGTAACACGGTGTCGTCGTGGCTCATCCGAGTACCGTCCTGCCACATCACCCCGTCGCCGTCGAGCTTCGGCTCTTGCGTGTAGCGCCGTAGACCCTGCCCGGCAACGGTTTTCACATCCTCGTGCATCAACCCGGCGTCGAGCAGAGACCCGATGACGAACCCGAGTCCACCGGCCGCGTGGAAGTGATTCACGTCGGCCTTGCCGTTCGGGTAGATCCGGGCCATCAGCGGCACGACGGCCGACAGATCCGACAGGTCCTGCCACGTCAGCGTGATTCCGGCGGCTTTGGCGATGGCGACGAGGTGCATCGTGTGGTTGGTCGAACCACCGGTGGCGAGCAACGCGACGCAGCCGTTGACGATCGACTTGACGTCGACGACCTCCCCCACCGGAGTGTAGTTGTCGCCCAACGACGTCAGACCGGTGACGACGTGCGCCGCCTCGCGGGTCAACGCGTCGCGCATCGCGGTTCCGGGGTTGACGAACGACGATCCCGGCAGGTGCAGGCCCATGACCTCCATGAGCAACTGATTGGAATTGGCCGTTCCGAAGAACGTGCAGGTGCCACTGCCGTGATACGACGCGGCCTCGGCGTCCAGCAGAGCCTCGCGACCCACCTTGCCCTCGGCGTAGAGCTGGCGCGCTTTTGCCTTCTCCCCGTTGGGAAGTCCGGATGTCATCGGCCCGGCGGGCACGAACACCGCAGGCAGATGGCCGAAACTCAGTGCGCCGATGAGCATTCCGGGGACGATCTTGTCGCACACCCCGAGCATCAGGGTGGCGTCGAACATGTCGTGGGACAACGCGATTGCGGTCGACATCGCGATGATGTCGCGGCTGAAGAGCGAGAGCTGCATGCCGTCGCGGCCCTGGGTGATGCCGTCGCACATGGCGGGGACTCCACCGGCGAACTGCGCGATGCCACCGGCATCGATGACGGACTTCTTCAGCACGGCGGGGTAGTTCTCGAACGGCTTGTGCGCCGAGAGCATGTCGTTGTACGCCGAGACGATGGCGATGTTGGGCTTGACCATGCCGCGCAGCGCTTGCTTGTCGGCCTTGCCGGAGGCCGCGAACCCGTGGGCGATGTTGGCGCAGGCGAGCCGGCCACGGGCCGGGCCCTGCTCCCCGGCAGCAGCGATTCGAGCGAGATATTTGGTGCGGTCGGACTGGCTGCGGTCTGCGATGCGGTCGGTGACCTGACGCAGGACCGGATGAAGTGTGTCCATGAGTATCTCCGATGTTCGGTCTCTCACGACTCAGCCTAAGACCGGTTAGGTCGATCAGCAACCCAACTTATGTTTTTCAAAGTTCTAAGTAGGATTTCTTTGGGTGTTGCCGTCAAAGTTGCCAGTTGGTTGAATGGCGTCTATGTCGATGCCGCGCCTGAGCGCTCCACCTGCGACCGCAGGTGAGATCTTCGCTCTGGTTCGCGACGGAGAAGCAGATACTCGCGCCGAATTGGGCCGGATCACCGGACTGTCTCGCTCGGCCGTCGCCTCCCGTGTCGCTGCACTCGCCGGACTCGGCTTGATCATCGAAACCGAGGACACCCAGTCGACGGGCGGACGTCCTCCGGCGAGACTGTCCTTCGACATCGACGCCGGTGTCGTGCTCGCCGCCGCGATCGGACGCAGCCGCTCCCAACTGGGCGTCTTCACCCTCGGCGGCGAGTTGCTCGCGAGCGACACCGTCGACCAGGAAATCGGCGTCGGCCCGGACGAACTGATGCCGCAGATCACCAAGCGACTGCAGGTACTCCTCGACGAGTCGCACCGAACCGGACATCGCATCCTCGGGGTCGGGCTGTCCATCCCCGGCACCGCCGACACCGCCCGAGGGTGCAGCCTGGACTCGCCGATCATGCACGGCTGGGACGGGGTGCCGCTGGCCCCGTTCTTCGCCGATACGACGTCGGCTCCGGTGTTTCTCGACAACGACGCCAACGCGATGGTCCTCGCCGAACGTCGCGACAACAGAGATCGCTTCCAGAACGCGCTGTTGGTCAAGGCCTCGACGGGTCTCGGCGCCGGGATCGTGGCAGGCGGCGCGCTGCAACGTGGATCACTGGGTGCTGCAGGCGAATTCGGTCACACCAAGACCGCAGCTGCAGCAGGTGTCGCCTGCCGATGCGGCGACAGCGGCTGCCTCGAAGCCATCGCAGGCGGCTGGGCACTGGTGCGCGCACTCAACGAGCAGGGCCGCGAAGTCGGCCACGTCCGCGGCGTCGTCGATCTCGCAGTGAGCGGCGACCCCGAGGCACGCAGACTCATCCGCGACAGCGGTCGCCACATCGGCGAAACCCTGGCCGGGGCCGTCAACCTGCTCAACCCCGAGGTACTCATCGTCGGCGGCGACATGGCGAACGCCTACGACATCTTCGTCGCCGGGCTGCGTGAAACCGTCTACGGCAACGCCACCGCACTGGCCACCAAGGCCCTCACCATCCAGGCCACCACCCACGGCGATCTCTCCGGGGTCATCGGTAGCGCCGCGCTGGTGTTGGATCAGGTGCTCAGCGCCAGAGCCGTCGACGACGCCCTCGGCGGCTGATCGGCAAGCGCCGTCGGCACGGTTGCCGCTCGTCGCACTCCAGCAACCGCCGGGCGCACCGCGATGCGTCGATTCGAGGACGTGCGCCCGCGCCGGACATAGGGTGATCGCAGTCACACCTGCGAGCCTGGAGACCCCACACATGTCACTGAAAGCGGCCGACGAACCACACGTCGAATTGCTGAAGACAGATCCCGATCTGCCGCCCGTCGGCGTCGTCGAGTCACATCCGATGACCCCGATCAAGCGCCTCATGCTCGTCGCCATCGGCCTTCTCGGCGGTGTTGCGTGGACGATCATCGCGATCGTCCGCGGAGAAAATCCCAACGCCGTCTGGTTCGTCATCGCCGCGGTGTGTACGTACATCTTCGCTTTTCGCTTCTACGCCAGGCTGATCGAACGCAAGATCGTCTTCCCCCGCGACGACCGCGCCACGCCAGCCGAGATTCTGGAAAACGGCAAGGACTACATGCCGACGGACCGTCGGGTGCTGTTCGGCCACCACTTCGCCGCGATCGCCGGAGCAGGCCCGCTCGTCGGACCCGTCCTCGCCGCTCAGATGGGCTACCTGCCCGGCACCATGTGGATCATCATCGGCGTCGTGTTCGCCGGTGCCGTACAGGATTTCCTCGTGCTGTGGATCTCGACGCGACGCCACGGCCGCAGCCTCGGCCAGATGGCCCGCGACGAACTCGGAGTCGTCGGCGGCACCGCCGCTCTGGTCGCGGTGTTCGTCATCATGATCATCCTCATCGCGGTGCTCGCACTCGTCGTCGTCAACGCACTCGCCGAGAGCCCGTGGGGCGTCTTCTCCATTGCGCTGACCATTCCGATCGCACTGTTCATGGGCGTCTACCTGCGCTTCCTGCGACCAGGCAATGTCACCGAGGTCTCACTCATCGGCGTCGTCCTGCTGCTGCTCGCCATCGTCGCCGGTGGCTGGGTTGCCGAAACCGACTGGGGCACCGACTGGTTCACCCTCTCCAAGGTGACCGTCGCCTGGCTGCTGATCGGCTACGGCCTGCTCGCTTGCATCCTGCCGGTGTGGCTGCTGCTCGCCCCACGCGACTACCTGTCGACGTTCATGAAGGTCGGCACCATCGCCCTGCTGGCCGTCGGCATCCTCATCGCGCGCCCCGAAATCCAGATGCCCGCCATGACGAGCTTCGCCACCGAGGGCAACGGCCCGGCATTCGCAGGATCGCTGTTCCCGTTCCTGTTCATCACCATCGCCTGCGGCGCACTGTCCGGTTTCCACGCTCTGATTTCTTCCGGCACCACGCCGAAGTTGCTGGAGAAGGAAAAGCAGATGCGCATGATCGGCTACGGCGGCATGCTCACCGAATCGTTCGTCGCCATCATGGCTCTGATCACGGCGTGCGTCCTCGATCAGCACATCTACTTCGCACTCAATGCCCCGACGACGCTGACCGGTGGCACTCCCGAGACCGCGGCGGAGTACGTCAACGGATTGCCGCTGAGCGGCGGAGACATCACCCCGGCCGAATTGAGCCAGGCCGCAGCCGATGTGGGTGAGGAATCGATCATCTCGCGCACCGGCGGCGCACCGACACTCGCATTCGGCATGTCCGAGGTACTGCACCAGGTGTTCGGCGGGCCGGGGCTCAAGTCGTTCTGGTACCACTTCGCGATCATGTTCGAGGCACTGTTCATCCTCACCACCGTCGATGCAGGCACCCGCGTCGCGCGCTTCATGCTCTCCGACAGCATCGGCAACCTGCCCGGCGCATCGGCCAAGAAGTTCAAGGATCCGTCGTGGCGTCCCGGTGCCTGGATCTGCTCGCTGATCGTCGTCGCGGCCTGGGGCGCAATCCTTCTCATGGGCGTCACCGATCCACTGGGCGGCATCAATACCCTGTTCCCGCTGTTCGGTATCGCCAACCAACTGCTGGCTGCGATCGCACTGACGGTGGTCCTCGTCATCGTCGTCAAACGAGGCCTCTACAAGTGGGCGTGGATCCCCGGAGTTCCACTCGCCTGGGACCTCATCGTGACGATGACTGCGTCGTACCAGAAGATCTTCTCCTCGGTCCCGGCCATCGGCTACTGGACGCAGCACTCGCAGTTCCGCGACGCCAAGGCGCAGGGCCTGAGCGAGTTCGGCAGCGCCAAGACACCCGGTGCCATCGACGCCGTCATCCGCAACACCTTCATTCAGGGCACGCTGTCGATCATCTTCGCGGCGCTCGTCCTGGTGGTCGTGTTCGCCGGAGTGTGGGTGTGCATCAAGGCAGTGCGGGGAGACAACCTGCCCGACAACGAGGAGCCCGAGGTGCCGTCGAAGATCTTCGGTCCCACCGGTTTCGTCCTCACCCCGGCCGAGAAGAAGATCCAGGCCGAGTGGGACGAGCTGATCGAGGCGGGTACCGTCCGCCGTCCCGGATCGGCGCACTAGATGCGCGGGCTGTGGTGGTGGATCACCTCGGTGATGGGCGACCACGATTACGACCGGTACGTCGCCCATCTGGCCCGCCACCACCCGGGCCAGGAACCACCGACCGTGCGGCAGTACTGGAAGGACCGGCACGCGGAGGCGGACCGAAACCCGGGGGCGCGCTGCTGCTGACACGGTGATGTCCGATTTCCGCTAGCACCGACGCGTCCGCGCTGACACAGTAGGTGCATGAGCAGCGAACGGCAGGTGCAAGAACTGGACTTCGATCGGTGTTATCGCGCGGTCTCCTCGCGTGACGCACGGTTCGACGGCCAGTTCTTCACCGCCGTCTCCACCACCGGTATCTACTGCCGACCCTCCTGCCCGGCCCGCACACCCAAGCCCGGCAACGTCTCGTTCATGGCCACCGCAGCGGCGGCGCAACAATCCGGCTACCGAGCCTGCCGCCGCTGCCAGCCCGACGCCACCCCCGGTTCCCCACGCTGGAACATCCACTCGGACCTCAGTTCTCGCGCCATGCGACTGATCTCCGACGGAGCCGTCGAACGTGGTGGCGTCGACGGCCTCGCCAGCACGCTCGGTTACTCGACCCGTCAGCTGACGCGCGTGCTGACGGCCGAAGTCGGTGCAGGACCGCTGGCATTGGCCCGCGCGCACCGCGCCCACACCGCACGCACCCTTATTCAGACCACCGACATGTCGATGGCCGACGTCACCTTCGCGGCCGGCTTCTCCAGCGTTCGGCAATTCAACGACACCATCAAGGAAGTCTTCGCCGTCGACCCGTCGACGTTGCGTCGAGAAGCCCACCGCACCGCCGTACCGACCGCGGGTGGAACGGTCACCCTTCGATTGCCGTACCGCCCGCCACTCGACCGCGGCTGGATCGAGTGGTTCCTACGGGGCCACGTGGTCGAGGGCATCGAATCGTTCTCCGAGGACGGCGAATACGTGCGATCTCTGAGCCTGCCGCACGCCGCCGGGCTCGTGGCACTACGGGTGATGGACGGATTCGTCAGCGCCGCAGTGACATTGCAGGACATGCGCGATCTGGCTCCTGCCGTCGCCCGCATCCGACACCTCCTCGATCTCGATGCCGATCCACTCGCCGTCGACGACGCACTGAGCGCAGACCCTCAGTTGGCACCGAGCGTCGACGCCCACCCGGGTATCCGCGCCCTGGGAGTGGTCGACGGCGCAGAGATGTTGCTGCGCACAGTGATCGGACAACAGATCTCGTTGAAGGCCGCGGCCACTCACACCGCCCGACTCGTCGACGCTCTCGGTGCACCACTCGATCTCGGCAACGACACCGTCACCAGACTGTTTCCCGAACCTGCCGTCATCGCCGAACGAGGCCACGAGGTACTCACCGGACCTGCCGCCCGGGTCCAGACCGTCATCCGCGTCGCCGACGCCATCACGTCGGGAACCGTCGTGCTCCATCCTGCGCGAGAAGGGCCGGAACTGGAGCGAGAACTGCTCGCGCTCAAAGGAATCGGACCCTGGACCGCCCGATACGTCGTGATGCGGCTGCTCGGCGATCCCGATGTTCTGCTCGATACCGATCTCGTCGTCCGCCAAGGCGCAGAGGCTTTGGACGTTTCGTTGAAGAATTCGCAGCGCTGGGCACCGTGGCGTTCGTACGTCTCGATGCACCTGTGGATCACCGCACTGGAAAGAAGACAGCAATGACTGCCACCGCCGCCACCCAGGACACCCCGATAGGCCCGTTCACCACCATCGTCGACGCCGATCAGCGCGTTGTGGCATCCGGGTGGACCGCCGATGTCGAAGAACTCCGCGTCCTGATCCACCCGACGATGCGCCCCGACAGCGTGCGCACGGCGGCCGATCTCGGCGATGTGACGCGCGCCGTCGAGAGCTATCACCGCGGTGAGCTGACCGTCATCGACTCCGTTGCCGTCGCGCAACGATCCGGCGAATTTCTCATGCACGCCTGGGGAGTTCTGCGCACTGTCGAACCCGGTGCGCCGGTGACCTACTCCGAGTTCGCAGAACTGTCGGGTAGACCGGCAGCCATCCGTGGTGCTGCGTCGGCATGCGCGCGCAATGCGGCTGCACTGTTCGTGCCGTGCCATCGGGTGGTTCGAATCGGCGGGGCCCTCGGCGGTTTTCGCTGGGGCCTGCCCGTCAAGGAATGGCTGTTGGCACACGAGGCGGCCTGAAAGGCCTCGCCTTGGACGGCGGTGACATACAGCTGGGCATACCGAGACGTTATGGTTCTTCACGATCCGCCATCCGCCGAATGTGAGGAAGCCACAGTGACCGAATCGGCAGTGCCCGGCAGTCCGTCGAAGTCCACGACGTCCGGCAGCGATCGTGGTGACCTCATCGGGGTCGGCGGTATGTGGCTGGCCAAGTGGTCGCTGATCCTCATTGCGATCGCAGCCGGGGCGTGGGTGTTGGGCTGGCTGATCGGGCAGTTCTGGGTGATCCTGCTGCCGGTCCTGCTCGCCGTCATCGTCGCGACGGTACTGTGGCCGCCGGCCAAACTGATGATGCGTCTGGGATTTCCTCCCGCCCTCGCCGCGTCGGTATCGCTCGTGGTGTTCTTCGTCGTCATCGGCGGCATCATCACTCTGATCGTTCCGTCGGTCGCCGAGCAGGCACCGGAGCTGGTCGACCAGGCATCGGGCGGTATCGCACAGGTACAGGACTGGTTGAAGGGGCCGCCGCTGAACATCGGCGACGACCAGATCGACTCGGCCGTGTCGGCGATCGTGTCGCGGCTACAGGACAGCGGGGAGGTCATCGCCACCGGCGTGTTCACCGGCGTATCCGCCGCCGGCTCGCTGTTGGTCACTCTGGCGTTGGTGTTGGTGTTGACGTTCTTCTTCGTCAAGGACGGACCGAAGTTTCTGCCGTGGTTGCACGGGTTCTCCGGTGGCCGCGCCGGAACCCATCTGGGCGAGGTGCTCTCACGGATGTGGGCGACCCTCGGCGGATTCATCCGAACTCAGGCCATCGTCAGTTTCATCGACGCATTCTTCATCGGTCTCGGACTGGTCATTCTCGGCGTTCCGCTGGCGCTGGTGCTGGCGACCCTGACGTTCATCGGTGGCTTCATTCCGATCGTCGGAGCGTTCGTTGCCGGCGCACTCGCTGTGCTGGTGGCCCTGGTTGCGAACGGGCTGACCACTGCACTGATCGTGCTCGCCATCATCGTCGCGGTACAGCAGTTGGAAGGCAATGTGCTGCAGCCGATCCTGCAGAGCCGCAGCATGAACCTGCATCCGGCGATCGTGCTGCTCGCCGTGACGGCAGGCAGCTCACTGTTCGGCATCATCGGCGCGTTCCTGGCCGTCCCGGCTGCGGCGGTTGCGGCCGTGCTGATCCGGTACCTGTCCGAGCAGATCGATGCGCGCTCGAACGAACCGGACCAGGACGAGCTAGAGGACAAAATCCCGCCGCCCGACGGGTTGACCGAGGAGCAGGCCGGCCTCGACGAGGAGAAGAACTCCGACAAGAAGGACTCGGGTCAGGAAGCCACTACCTGAAGCGTGGATCCGGTGCGCTCCCGCTTGACGTAGAGGCGACTGGGAATGCGCTGACGCATCTCGTCGACGTGACTGACGACGCCGACGACGCGTCCACCCGCACGTAGTTCGTCGAGAACCGCCATCACCGATTCGAGGGTGTCGGCGTCGAGCGTGCCGAATCCTTCGTCGATGAACATGGTGTCGAGGACGACACCACCGGATTCGGCAGCCACGACATCGGCGAGGCCCAACGCGAGCGAGAGCGACGCGAGAAATGCCTCACCGCCCGACAGTGTCTTGGCCGAGCGCACCACACCGGTGTAGTCGTCCCTGATGTCCAGTCCGAGACCGCCCCGTTTGCCGCGGACGCCTGCCTCGTCGGAGTGCACGAATTCGTATCGTCCCGAAGACATTCGACGCAGCCGCGCGGATGCGGACTCGGCGACATCCTCGAGTCGAGACGCGAGGACGTACGAGCGCAACGACATCTTGCGTGCATTCTGTCCCCGGCCTGCCACCACGTCCGCCAAGTTGGCGAGCTCGTCGAATTCCGCACGTTGCGGCGCGATGGCCTGGGCCGCGGTGAACAATTCGGCGATCAACCGTTCCAGATCGTCTGCGCGCCTTCGACATTCCGCCACCGCCGCAGCGGCGACCCTGACCTCGTCGTCCATCTCGGCGCACGCCTGCTCCAGCGGGGCCAGATCCACCGGCGGCCGACCGGCCACGTCCACGATGGTGGGCTCGCGCAGCACGTGCTCGGCATGCGCACGCGTCTCCTCGGCGGTACGCAGCTCGGTCTCGAGCTGCTCGACGCGGTCTGCGGTCAGCACTGCCCCGGCCGCGGCGTCGACGGACTCGAAGTTCGACGCCTCCACCCGACGGTCCAGTTCTGCTGCCAGCGCATCGGCCCGCGCAGTGGCGTCGAGCCAGGCGATGCGCG
>NZ_LVCU01000484.1:0-1789 GCF_001647185.1 Rhodococcus sp. EPR-147 | reverse complement strand
ACACGTCCGGCCGTATCCAGTGAGCGCTGCGATCCCTGACTGGATAGCGCATTGATGGTGAAATTTCGCATCAAGTTTTATTGGCCGTCGGTGAGCTGCGGGTCTAGCGTCGCGGCCGGCCGTGGACGGCTGTGGTCGCGCGAAGTGCTCGATCGGACACTTGCGGCATGGGCGGCGAGAAAGTTGTCGACGATTTGGATGCAGTCGTCGGCGTGGATGTGGCGCAGTCCTGTGAGGCGAGCGAACACTATCGGTCCGAGGAGCTGAATGAGGGCGAAGGTGGTGTCGATCTCGCCGAGTACAGCGCGAGCGTCAGGGGCCGTCAGGATCTGATCCAGGGACCTGCGGTATTGCTCTATGACACGGGCCCGAAGCGAGACCACCGCGCCAGGATCGAGATCGCGCCGGCTGGCGTCGCCGCTGTTGACGGGTCCCATTGCCAGCCAGGCCAGCGTGGTCATCTGCACCGGAGCTTGGTCGATGAGGTCGGCTTGGGTGGTGAGCAACGAAATCAGACGTTCACGTAGCGGACCGGTATCGATATCGGTGTCGACTGGGGGTAGTAGTCGCTCGAAGGTTGCAGCAAGCAGGTCAGTGGTACTTCCGAAGTGGCGGTACAGAGTGGCACGTGCAACCTTCGACATGCGGGTGACCGCCTCCACGGTGACCGCCTCGACACCGCCGGTGGACAGCAGCTGGCCCGCCGCTTCGAGCAACCGGTTACGTGAGCGCGCCAGCCGGGGGTCGGCCGGACCCTCGGCTGCAACGAGAGGGTCGACCATGAACGGGCTCCGCTCCATTTTGACTGACAAAACATGTCCTCGCTTGACCATTCTGTCACACCCGCAAAGTTATGATACTAATAGTCTCGTACCGAGACGATCAGTCTCTAACTGGGAGGCTGGCCGTTGAACGAACGTAGATCCGACTCTGCCAGCGTCGCTCGATGGAGCGGTGCCCAGTGGTGGATGTTGATTGTGTCGTGCATGGCGGTCGCGTTGGTGGTGGCCGCAATGGCGGCATTGTATTCAGCGTTGCCACAGATCGCGGTCGCGACAGGGGCGACGCAAGCTCAACTGACCTGGATAGTCGACGGTTATACGCTGGTATTGGCGTGCTTCGTTCTGCCTGCCGGTGCGATCGGTGACCGGTACGGTCGCCGCGGGGTGCTCGTGGCGGGGTTGGCGTTGTTCGCTTTCGCGTCGGCCTTGCCCTTGTTTCTCGCCGACCCGGCGTGGCTGATCGCTGCTCGCGCGTTGGCTGGGGCGGGTGCGGCGCTGGTCATGCCCTCGACGCTGTCGATACTGACCGCGGGATTTCCACCGGCGCATCGCGGCCGCGCTGTAGGTGTGTGGGCCGGGGTTGCTGGATCCGGGGCGGTCCTGGGCATCCTCGGGGCTGGTGTGCTGCTCGAACAGTGGTCGTGGACCTCGGTGTTCGTCGGGTTGACCGTCGCCGGAGCGGTTCTGGCCGGGTTGGCATGCAGTATCGCGGAGTCCCGCCAGCAGGAGCATCCACCGGTCGATTGGGTGGGCGCGGTGACCGTAGTTGTCGCGGTCGGGGCGATCGTCTTCGCTGTGATCGAGGTTCCGGCCCGTGGCTGGTCGGATTCGCTCGTCGCCATCAGCACTGCGGTGGGCTTGTTCGCAGTTGTGGTGTTCGTCGTCGTAGAACTACGTTCCTCGGCACCCCTACTCGATGTCCGGTTGTTCGCCCGCCGTGGCTTCGGTGCCGGCGCACTGTCGGTCTGTATCCAATTTCTGGTGACCTTCGGGGTGTTCTTGCTGTT
>NZ_LVCU01000483.1:0-10701 GCF_001647185.1 Rhodococcus sp. EPR-147 | reverse complement strand
GTGGTCGCGGCATCGAGCGTCTGGGCCAGCTCTGCAGCGGAGGCCCCACCGGTGCGGTCGTGCAGCAGATCCACGTCCCGTTGAGCTCGAGCGACAACCGCGACCGCCTGATCGAGCACGGCAGCGGCCTTGCGTTCTGCGGCAGCGGCCTTGTCTTCCTGTGCCTTGGTCACCGTCGACGTCGACGCTGCAGCGGGATGCGGGTGCACCTCCGATCCGCACACGACGCACGGCTCGCCCGCCTCCAGACGGGCCGCCAGCTCGGCGGCCATCCCGTCGAGGCGTCGCTCACGGAGATCGAGCAGGTGCTCCCGGGCGGTGTTGTGCGCTGCCCGGGCGCTGTCGCGGGCACGTTCGGCCTCGGCCAGAGTCGCACGTGTGCGTACCAGTTCGAGAGCCGACTCGGCTGCCGCGCGGGCCCGACTGCAGCGCTCCTCGAGGCCCGGCAACTCCGCCACAGCCGAGGCGGCTCGTGCCATCCGCGATTCGACCGCTGCGATCTTCTCGGGCATCGAGGCCTGCGATTGCACGGTGCGTTCGATTGCCGCTGCGGTAGTGCGTTGCTGCGCACGATATTCGACGAGGGTGCCGTCGAGTCGGTCGGCCTCGCGGGCGAGACCGAGCAGCGACTGCAACCGGGCGACGTCGGTGGTCCAGTCACGCACGAACTGTGCAACGACCGTGCGCTCGTCCGACGGATCCGCGGGCTCGGGTGGCCAGTGCAACGCAGCGTGAAAGCGTCGACCCTCCGCCGTTGCCGGCAGCGCACGCTCCGCCGCCGCGAGTGAGGAGGTCGCGGCCTCGGTCGTCCGGCGGGCGAGACGGAGGTCTGCGGCAGTGGCCGCGATCGGTCCGGCGGCCGCGGAATCGGCGAGCTCGGTTCTGCGCGCAGCTCGCGCCGTCTCGCCCTCCCGATACTGCACGAGCTGCGCCTCGGCGAGAGCCCGACGACGCTGCAGATCGAGAACGGTGGTGGCCTTCGTCAGAGCTGTCGACGCACGCCGAGCTGCCGCGTCGATCAGCACCGCCCGACCTTGCGCGAGAGTCCGATTCTGCCGGGCATCGGCCAGGACGTCGGCCGCCCACTCGAGCGGGTCCGGCTGCTCGCCGTCCTCGCCCGCGGGCTCGGGTATCCCCGATGCCTGCGACACCCGGCCGAGCATGATGTCGATGGCGTGGTGAGCGTCCGCGAGTTCGGCGGCCAGCTCCCGGCGGCGCTGCGCGAACCACTCTTCGACATCACCGAATCGGCCTGTGTCGAAGAGCCTTTCGAGCAGATTGCCGCGTTCGTCGCTGTCGGCTCGGAGGAATCGCGCGAACTCACCCTGCGGCAACAGCACCACCTGGAAGAACTGGTCGGCACTCATTCCGAGCAGCGCGTTGACGGCGTCACCGATCTCGTTGAGCCGGGTGAGGTTCTGCCCGCGGCCGTCGAGCCAGGTGAGACTGGCTTTGGCGTGCTGCTTGGTGGTGCCCGTGCTGCGGAGCTTGGGCCGCAGGAACTCCGGACTGCGCACTATTCTGATGCGTCGCCCAGCGAGTGTCGCCTCCAACGTGACCTGTGGCACCGCGCCTTTGGCTGCGTGATCGGACAGCAGTCGCTTGCCTTCACGACGAGCTCCGGGCACTGTTCCGTACAGCGCGAACGCCACGGCGTCGAGCACCGTCGTCTTGCCTGCTCCGGTCTGCCCGTGCAACAGGAAGAGCCCGTCGGCTCCCAGTGCGTCGAAGTCCACCGTCTCGGTGCCCGCGAAGGGGCCGAAGGCGGTGATCTCGAGTGAATGCAGTCTCATGCAGCACCGCGGTCGGCGGTGGTGGCCGTCCCGCGGATGGCCTCGGTCTCGCGATGCACGGAGGCCAGCGCGCGAGCCAGGAGCGCGGACTCCGCTGCTGTCGGCACGCTGCGCATGTCCGTCACGAACGAGGTGGCGATGTCGAGATCGCTACGGCCACGCACACGGTCGCGGTAACGAAGCTCGCCGGATCCCTCCGGGCGACGCCATTCCAAGTGGATCGCGTGCGGAAAACGCTGCTGCAACAAGCGCATTGCGTCGACCGGGCGTACCTCGTCGGTGAGCACGGCGGAGACGTAATGATCTTCGAGCTCGCAATACGCTGCGTCCGTTGTCAATTGCTCGACCGTGCCTTCGATGCGGGCGAGTCCGCGTACCACCGGCAGGTCGACTCGCTCGACGGTGCCGAGCCCGTTCGCGTCGAGATCGAGAATCCATACCGCCTTGCGATGCGACCGCTCACCGAAGGAATAGGGCAGAGGGGAACCGGAGTACCGCACTCGATCGGTGAGGGTCTGGGGCGAATGCAGGTGCCCGAGCGCCACGTAGTCGACCCCGTCGAACGCCGACGCAGGCGCAGTTTCGATACCGCCGGAGGAAATCGACCGCTCCGAGCCGGTCGCCTCACCGCCGACGATGAACGCGTGCGCGAGTACGACCGAGCGATGATGTTGTCCCGCTTCGTTTCTCGTCGCGAGATCACCCCGGATCCGATCCATGGCAGCGCTGAGCACCTCCGCGTGCGTCCGCGCGGTGGGAACGTCGAGCTCGGCCCGCGTCGTCTCGGGCTCGAGGTAGGGAATGCCGTAGAACGCAACGGAGCCGTGCTCGTCCTCGATGACGACCGGGGTGGCGACGTCGCCCACCCGCGTCATCAGATGCAGCCCTCCCGCCGAGGCGAACGCGGCACCCGCGCCCAGCCGAGCGGGTGAATCGTGGTTTCCCGACGTCGCGACGATCACCGCGCCTGCCGCTCTGATCGCCTCGAGTCCGCGGTTGCAGACCAGGACGGCATCGGCACTGGGAACAGCGCGGTCGTAGATATCGCCCGGCACCACCACCACATCGATCGATTGCGCCGCAACCAGTTCCGCGATGGACTCCAGCACAGCGCCCTGATCGGCCAACAGGTCGACACCGTGAAAGGTGCGACCGATGTGCCAGTCCGAGGTGTGCAGAATTCTCATGCGTTCGACGCTATCGGGAACCACCGACAAACTCCTCGAGGCGCCTCGGCCTGTCGGACGTGAGCTGCGGTGCATGCCGTCGCGAACCGAAGTTGTCGGTGCCGTCCTGCATCATCTGGTCCATGAACATTCTCACCGCGTTCGGCCTGCTCGTCGCTCTCGGTATCGGGGCGGTCGTCGGCTGGTTGTTGCACGCCTCGCGGGTGGGCGACCGTGCCGTTCGAGCCGAAGCCCAGCTGGCCGCGCTCCGCGAGCACGAGGGCATGCTTCGGCAGTCGTTGAGTGCGGTCAACGAGGATTCCGCGCGACGCAATTCGACCGTGATCGGCCAGCAGGTCTCACACCTGGTCGAGCCGCTGCACGACGCCGTCGATGCGCTCTCCGAGCACGTGCGCCAGGTCGAGCACAATCGCATTCGGGCGTACGCGGGATTGTCCGAGCAGGTCACCGGGATGCATCGAGCGTCGATGCATCTGTCCACCCAGACCGGTCAGCTGGTCACGGCATTGCGTGCACCGCAGATCCGGGGCCGGTGGGGCGAGATCCAGCTCGAGCGGGTCGTCGAACTCGCGGGCATGGTCAAGCACTGCGATTTCGACACGCAGGTGAGCAAGGACGGCATCCGACCCGACATGATCGTGCGTCTCGCCGGCGGTCGACAGATCGTCGTCGACGCCAAAGTGCCGTTCGCGGCGTACCTCGATGCCGCCCAGGACGAGGATCCCGCCGCGCGGGAGAAGAATCTGCGACGCCACGCCAAGCAACTGCGCACTCACATCGACCAGCTGGCCGACAAGGCGTACTGGCAGGCGTTCGAGCCGACGCCGGAGTTCGTCGTGCTGTTCGTTCCCGGCGACCCGTTTCTCGACGCGGCCCTGACCTCGGACACCGGCATGCTCGAGTACGCCTTCGGCAGGAACGTGATCCTGGCCACCCCGACCACCCTGGTCGCGTTACTACGAACCGTTGCCTACACGTGGAAGCAGGAGTCGCTGGCGGAGGACGCTGCGCGCATCCAGCAACTGGGACGCGAGCTGTACACGCGAATCGGTGTCGTCTCGACACACCTGGACAAGCTCGGTGCCCACCTCGGCAAGGCCGTGGAATCCTTCAATTCCACCGTCGGGTCCGTCGATACCCGGGTGAGCGTGACGGCGAGAAAGCTGCACGAACTCGAGCTGTTCGACGCCGATCCGGTGGACATCGCCCGAGTGGACGAGCGACCCAAACTGTCCGATTCGTCCCGCTACCGGCACGACTTCGGTCATGTCAGCGATGCAGTGGGCTGAACAACGGCTAACCTCGGGGGGTGTCTACCTCCCAACGTGCCCGCTCCGGGGTACCGCTGGATCACCGATCCATCCTCGCGACCCTGCCCGGCGTTCCCGCATGGGGTGCCGTCGCGATCGCCGCGGGACTGACCTTTCTCGGATTTCTGATCGATGCCGCACGCGGTACCGAGCTGACCGGTGCGTTCGCGTTCATGTACGTCCTCGGCTGCATCGCCGGCGTCCTTCTCGTCCGCTTCCGTGGACTGTTCACCGCGATGGTGCAAGCCCCGCTGATCCTGTTCGTGGCCGTGCCGCTGTCGTACCAGTACTTCACCGACAACGAAGGCACCAGCCTCAAGGACATCATCCTCAACGTGGCCATTCCGCTGGTCAACCGGTTTCCGCTGATGCTGCTCGGCACCCAGGTCGCCGTCGGACTCGGAGTCCTGCGCATCGTGCTCAAACGGCAGAACACGCATGCCCCCACCCTTCGACGAAGCCAGAAGGCCGAGGGCACTGTGCGACGCAGCCCGAAGCCCAGCGACGACAAGCCCACCAGAGCTCAGCGTCGGGCACAGGAAGAGCGCCCCGAGCGCTCCCGCAGGCGCGCAGCCGATCGCAGCACCGACTCCGCGGCCGAGGCGACCGACATCGTGCCCGGGCCGTACGTCGGTCGCAGAAGCACCGATCCTCGCCCGCGTTCGACCCCTCGCACCGGCTCTCGTGCTGCGGCAGATCCCACCGTGAGCCCCCGGCGATCGGCTACCCCGACCTCGGCACCGCAGACTCGACACTCCGCCGAGGCCCCGCGTCAGGACCACAAGCCAGAGCACCAGAAGCCTGAATACCCACGAACGCAGTATCCGCAGGCAGAGTCTCGTCGAGCGCAGTCCCGTGAAGCACGTGATGCACAGCGGCCGCAACCGTCCGAGTCGCGTTTTGCGCCGGAGCCTCGCTACTCGGCAGAGCCGCGGTATTCGACCGAACCTCGTCGCGAGCGATCGACTCGGGTCAACGCTCCGCGAGAGGCTGCCGATCCGTACGGCTCCGGAGCTCGGCCGGTCGTGACTCCTCGGACGAGCGCCCCCGCTGCCACCGACTACACCGCCGGGAACGGCCAGGGCAGCCATTCTCTGCCTGCCCCGCGCCGGGACGACATTCCCCCGCACCCGGTGCCGAAGGTTCGCTACCGCGACCGTCACAGCGACTAGTTCGAACGAGAAACGCCCCGTACAGGAATTCCCGTACGGGGCCGTGAACTTTTTTCCCGCTGCTAGCGGGCTGGGCGCAGCTCGCGAGGCAGGGAGAACACGAGGGTCTCGTTGGCGGTGGTGACCGGCTGTACGTCTGCGTAGCCGTGCTCGGCGAACAGTTCGATGACGCCCTGCACCAGGATCTCCGGTACGGATGCACCCGAGGTGATGCCGATCGTCTCGACCCCGTCGAGCCAGGCCAGGTCGATTTCCTTGGCGTAATCGACGAGGTAGCTCGCCCGCGCACCCGCGCCCAGTGCGACCTCGACCAACCGCACCGAGTTCGAGGAGTTCTTCGACCCGACGACGATCACCAGATCGCATTCCGGTGCCATCGCCTTCACCGCGACCTGACGGTTCTGCGTGGCGTAGCAGATGTCGTCGCTCGGCGGGTCCTGGAGCGTCGGGAAGCGCTCGCGAAGCTTGGCGACCGTCATCATCGTCTCGTCGACGCTCAGCGTGGTCTGGGACAGCCAGATGACCTTGCTCTCGTCACGGACGGTGACGTTGGCAACCGAGTCGGGGCCGTCCACCAGCTGAATGTGCTCGGGTGCCTCGCCTGCGGTGCCCTCGACCTCCTCGTGGCCCTCGTGGCCGATGAGCAGGATGTCGTAGTCGTCGCGAGCGAAGCGCTTGGCTTCCTGGTGCACCTTGGTCACCAACGGGCAGGTGGCGTCGATCGTGCGCAGGTTCCGCTCGGCCGCGGACGTGTGCACGGCGGGCGAGACGCCGTGCGCGGAGAACACGAGCAGCGATCCCTCGGGCACCTCGTCGGTCTCTTCCACGAACACCGCGCCGCGATCGGACAACGTCTCGACCACGTGCTTGTTGTGCACGATCTCCTTGCGCACGTACACCGGCGCACCGTGCTGCTCGAGCGCCTTCTCGACGGTCTCGACCGCACGATCGACACCCGCGCAGTAGCCCCGCGGCTCCGCGAGCAGCACTCGCTTACCCCCGGCGTACGAGGACTTACCCGTACCGGCGGACTGTGCAATACCAAGATTCAGAGGAACAGCCGAAGACATACCTCCGAGGATACGTGCACCGAGCTCGCCTGCCTCGTTTCCATGCCCTCCGGCCCCGGCTGCAACGGGTCCCACAGCCTGTCGGCTACCCAAAGTTCACCGTTTCGGGCAGTCTGGTGGGCATGACTCGAGTCCCCTTTGCAGCGCGTGTGGCTGCAGGCGTCGCCGTGACCGTCGTGGAAGAGGCTCGCAAGCTTCCCGGTTCCGCTCTGATGCTGCCGATGACGGTCGTCAGCGAAGCGCTGGCCCGCGGGATGCGATTTCAGCAGCAGGTGACGGCGTTGGCCATCAAGGGCGATCTGATCATCGCGAGCTTGCCGGTGATCGGGACCCCCACCGAGGAGCAGCCCTCCTGGGCCAGCTTCGACGAGGACGAAGACGACGTGTTCGACGCCCCGGTCGTCACCGACGACGTCGATGTGCCCGACGCCCCCGTGGCCGAGCCGGTCGCGGCGAACGGCCGCTTCGCCTTGTACTCGACGCCTCCGCTGGACGAGCCGGTGCAGGACACCTCGGCCAAGCGCGCGCCCTCTGCGGACAAGCCCGAGATCGTCGAGATGATCGACTTCGACACCCTCGCCCTTGCCCAGCTGCGCGCACGCCTGCGCACGCTTTCGATCGAGGACCTCGAAACTCTGCTGGACTACGAGAACGACACGCTCGCCCGCGCACCGTTCCAGACCATGTTGGCCAACCGCATCACCACCGCCAAGGCCAAGTGAGCACTCCCTCAACCCAGTCCGGTCCCACCCAGCCAGGCTCGAGCACCGCCGAACAGCCGTGGCCGGTGCGTACCGTCGCCATGAAGGTGGCGGGCTGGATCGACAAGCTCGGCTCCATCTGGGTGGAGGGCCAGCTCACGCAGATCAACGCGCGTCCCGGTACGAGGACGGCGTTTCTGACGCTGCGTGATCCGTCGGCCGACATGTCGTTGTCGGTGACGTGTTCGCCGCAATTGCTCGACCGCTCTCCGGTTCCGTTGACCGAGGGTGCGCGCGTCATCCTCTACGGCAAGCTGTCGTTCTTCACCGGCCGCGGAACCATTTCGCTGCGCGCCACGGACATTCGCGCGGTGGGCGTCGGCGAACTGTTGGCCCGCATCGAGCGGCTCAGAGCGCTGCTCGCCGCCGAGGGGTTGTTCGACCCACGCCTCAAGCGCCCGTTGCCGTTTCTGCCGGGCACCATCGGCCTGATCACTGCGCGCGCCAGCGCAGCCGAGAAGGACGTGCTCACCGTCGCGCAGAGGCGTTGGCCCGCGGTTCGATTCGAGGTTCGCAACACTCCGGTCCAGGGGCCACAGTCGGTGCCGGCGATTCTGGATGCGCTGAAAGATCTGGACGACGACCCCAGCGTCGATGTCATCATCCTCGCCCGCGGCGGCGGAAGCGTCGAGGATCTGCTGCCGTTCTCGGACGAAGCCCTGTGCCGCGCCATCTCGCGCGCCACCACGCCGATCGTCAGTGCCATCGGCCACGAGCCCGACAGCCCACTGAGCGATCACGTCGCGGACCTGCGCGCCGCAACTCCCACCGATGCCGCCAAACTCGTGGTGCCCGACGCCGTCGCCGAACAAGCCCTGGTCTCGGAGTTGAAGTCGAGAAGTGCTGCAGCGCTGCGCAATTGGGTCGAGCGCGAGGCACGCGGACTGGACATGCTCCGACACCGTCCGGTACTGGCGGACCCGTTGGCCTCGCTCGAGCAACGCCGCGAGGAGGTTCGACGTCTGCTGGAGGCGGCGCGACGCGACGTGCAACGCGAACTCACCACCCAGGACACGCTCGTCGAGCATCTGCGGGCCAGGCTGTCGACGCTGGGGCCTGCTGCCACACTTGCTCGGGGCTATGCCGTCGTACAGCGGGTGGTTGCGGGTTCGGATCCCGAGGTTCTCCGTTCGGTCGAGGACGCGCCACCGGGTACACAGATCAGAGTGCGAGTGGCCGACGGTGCCGTCACCGCCGCAGTCATGGGGCGAGTCAAATGACAGAAGGAGTACGTATGAGCGAGAACGAAGACAAGCCGGTATCGGAACTGGGCTACGAAGAGGCCAGGGACGAACTGGTGGGCGTGGTGAAGATCCTCGAGCAGGGCGGGCTCGATCTCGACGCCTCCCTGGCCCTGTGGGAGCGCGGAGAGCAGCTGGCCACCCGCTGTGAGGAGCAGCTCGCCGGAGCCCGCAAGCGGATCGAGACCGCGCTCGCGAGCACCGAGAAGGACAGCTAGGGCTCCAGCGGTTCGGCGACCTCTAGGGCCTCGGCGAGCGTGGTGAAGTCTGCGTCGTTCGCGGTACCGCCCAGCAGGATTCGGACATCGCCGAAGTCCGAGACCCAGTACTTCCGCGAACCTTCCTCGCCGTAGACGATCCAATCTCGACCCGACACGTTCTGCGCGCCCGACGCGTACACCGTCTCGTCGCCGGCCACAAAGGGGACCAACACTTCCTCGACGGCGCTGGTCTGGGTCAGCTGCAGATACGCACCCGATCCGGTGATGTACCCGACAGTCGACACCGGTCCCCCGTTGTCGCCGGAGATCGTCGGACGACTGCCCGAGTTGGGCGTCCAATCCTCCGGAACAGCCGGATTACGCACCGGAAAGCCGATTTCCGACGCGTCGTACTGCAACGCGGTGTCCACGTCGAAGTTGGGGATGGGCCCCTGCTGGGGCCCGCCGGGGCTAAGCGAGCACTGACTGGCGATGCCCGCAATCAACAAACACGCGATGACCAGCGGAATGAGCGACCACACCATGTCGCGACTGTTGTTGAGAATCCGAGGTTTGCTGTTCGCCACCCCACCAGTATCCCCTCTGCGCAGCAGTGCTCGGTCGGCGCGTGCCTCACAGACCACCCGACCCCACGGCAGACATCACAGAAGTGAGATAATCGCGCCTGGGTAACACCCCACCAACCAGGAGGCTACAAACCGATGACGGCCAGCACCGAGTCCACTCGCGCCATGGCGCCAGATCGCAACCTCGCACTCGAACTCGTACGCGTCACCGAGGCCGGTGCGCTCGCCTCGGGTCGCTGGGTCGGTCGCGGCGACAAGGAAGGTGGCGACGGAGCAGCAGTCGACGCCATGCGTCAGTTGGTCAGCTCGGTCTCGATGCGCGGCGTCGTCGTCATCGGCGAGGGCGAGAAGGACGAAGCGCCGATGCTCTACAACGGCGAACAGGTCGGCAACGGCAACGGCCCCGAGGTCGATTTCGCCGTCGACCCCGTCGACGGAACCACGTTGATGGCCAAGGGCATGCCCAACGCCATCTCGGTTCTCGCCGTCGCCGAGCGTGGCGCGATGTTCGATCCGTCCGCAGTCTTCTACATGAAGAAGATCGCCGTAGGACCCGACTTCGCCGACGTCATCGACATCACCGCACCGGTCGCGGAGAACATCGCCCGCGTCGCCAAGATCAAGAAGGGCTCCACCTCCGACGTCACGGTGTGCATCCTCGACCGCCCCCGGCACGCCGAGCTGATCCAGCAGGTGCGCGACACCGGCGCTCGCATTCGACTGATCTCCGACGGCGACGTCGCCGGCGCCATCGCCGCCGCCCGTCCCACCTCCCCCATCGACATCCTCATGGGCACCGGTGGAACTCCCGAAGGCATCATCGCCGCGGCCGCCATGCGCTGCATGGGTGGCGCGCACCAGGGCATGCTGGCTCCGACCGACGACGACGAACGCCAGAAGGCGATCGACGCCGGACACGATCTCGATCGTGTCCTGTCCACCGAAGACCTGGTCTCGGGCGAGAACGTCTTCTTCACCGCCACCGGCGTCACCGACGGCGACCTGCTCCAGGGCGTCCGATACTCGGGCGGCGGCGCGCACACGCAGTCCATCGTGATGCGCTCGAAGTCCGGCACCGTCCGCATGATCGACGCGTACCACCAGCTCAACAAGCTCAAGGAGTACTCGACCATCGACTTCGACGGCGACACCTCCGGCGCCATCCCGTCCTTCTGACCGTCCGCTCGACGAAGTTTCCGCTCCCCTACCGAGGCAAGAGGTCAATGACAGAGAACGAACAGCAGTTCCGGATCGAGCACGACACCATGGGAGAGGTTCGCGTTCCCATCGATGCGCTCTGGCGTGCCCAGACGCAGCGTGCCGTGGAGAACTTCCCCATCTCGGGCCGTCCGCTCGAACGCACTCAGATTCGCGCGATGG
>NZ_LVCU01000482.1:0-11570 GCF_001647185.1 Rhodococcus sp. EPR-147 | reverse complement strand
CCGAGATCGCCGACGGCAAGCACGACGACCAGTTCCCGATCGACGTCTTCCAGACCGGCTCGGGCACCAGCTCGAACATGAACGCCAACGAGGTCATCGCGTCGATCGCGAAGGCGGCCGGCGTCGAAGTACACCCCAACGACCACGTGAACATGTCGCAGTCCTCCAACGACACGTTTCCGACGGCAACGCACGTCGCCGCCACCGAGGCCGCCGTGACGTCGCTCGTGCCCGCACTGCGCCACCTCCACGAGGCTCTCGTGGTGAAGGCCACCGAGTGGAAGCACGTCGTGAAGTCCGGCCGCACCCACCTCATGGACGCCGTTCCGGTCACCCTCGGTCAGGAATTCGGCGGCTACGCCCGCCAGATCGAAGCAGGCATCGAACGCGTCGAGTCCACCCTGCCGCGCCTCGGTGAACTGCCCATCGGCGGCACCGCCGTCGGCACCGGCCTCAACGCCCCGGACGGCTTCGGCCCGAAAGTCGTTGCCGCACTGGTTGCGTCGACCGGGATCGACGCACTCACCGCGGCCAAGGATTCGTTCGAGGCACAGGCCGCACGCGACGGACTCGTCGAGGCATCGGGCGCACTGCGCACCATCGCGGTCTCACTGACCAAGATTGCCAACGACATTCGCTGGATGGGATCGGGACCGCTCACCGGACTCGGCGAGATCACCCTCCCCGACCTGCAGCCCGGCAGCTCCATCATGCCCGGCAAGGTCAATCCCGTTCTGCCCGAGGCTGTTACGCAGGTCGCGGCTCAGGTCATCGGCAACGATGCCGCAGTCGCATTCGGCGGCGCGTCGGGTGCATTCGAGCTCAACGTGTACATCCCGATGATGGCGCGCAACGTGCTCGAGTCGTTCAAGCTGCTCGCCAACGTCTCGGTCCTGTTCGCCGACAAGTGTGTCGTCGGCCTCGAAGCCAACGTCGAGCACCTCAAGACCCTCGCCGAGTCCTCGCCGTCCATCGTGACGCCGCTGAACTCCGCGATCGGCTACGAGGAAGCTGCCGCCGTCGCCAAGCAGGCACTGAAGGAGAAGAAGACGATCCGTCAGACGGTCATCGACCGCGGACTGATCGGCGACAAGCTCAGTGAGGCCGAACTGGACAAGCGCCTCGACGTACTCGCCATGGCGAAGGTCAAGGACTAGCTTTCCCGTTCGCCCCGCCGGACGCTTGAAACAGCCCGCCCCCGGTGGGATCAATGTGGGTTTCAGTCACTCTGACTGCAACAAAGTCGCATTGATCCCAACCGGGGGCGGGTTCGTTCGAAAGGGGCCGAACCTCAGGCGAGGTGTGCGAGTTCCTCGCGTGCCTTCAGGCCGTCCTCGCCCAGATCGGTGCGGTCGAAGATCTTCCAGCCTGCGAGCAGCGGCTTGAACACCTTGTCGCGTTCCTGGTCGGCGTCGTAGATTCCGGCTTCGGCGAGCGCGGCGGTGCTGCTGCCGCGGTCCGGGAGGTCGACCTCGGGAATCTTGAAGCCGTTGATCCGGTCCGCGATGGCGCGAGCGGCCTGATCGGGCACCACGGCGAATGCCTCGTCGAGGATGCTGGCGAAGAATGCCGACTGCAGCGCGTCGTCGTCGGCGATCCGGCCGAGGATGGTGGCGAGCACCGGATCCTTGCCGAGGGCGATGGTGTTGCGGTTACGCAGCGAGGCTGCGGCTTCCTCGATGGCGAAATGCGCGAGGATGTCGAGCAGATGCTGGCTGGGGGCGTCGTATCCGAGCGTCATGTGCTCCATCCGAACGCGCTCGAGGGCGACCGGATCGACAGCGCGGGTCAGCACCAGGAAGTTGCGCAACACGATCGACTGTCGGTTCTCCTCCGACGTCCATCGGCCGGTCCACTTCCACCAGGCTCCGAGACCGGTGAGGGCGTGAGCCAATTCACGGTGGTACGCGGGCAGGTTGTCGGCCACCAACACGCCGACCGTTGCGGACAGGATTTCGACATCACTGAGGTGCGACTGCTCCGGCGTCCAGTCCTCGCCGCCGAGGAACGCGAAGTTCTTGCCCTCGTCGAACGGCGCGAGATCGTGGGGATGCCAGTCGCTGGCTGCCTCGATGTGGCGTCGTAGATTCTCTTCGACCGCGGGCTCCAAACGGACCAGCAGATCACCGTCGGACAGGTTCGTAGACATGCGGTAACCGTAGCGCCTACGCCCGAGCGCCCGACGCCGTGCCCCTGACCATTGTGAATTCTCCTAACGCCAGGTCGTCGCGGGTCTATTCTCAGGTGCATCCAGTCATCGACGTGAGGACTCCTCATGATGCGGTCGGGTCGAAATTTTCTGTGTCTTGCTGTCGTGTGCTCGATGGTCGTGCTGGTCGGGTGCTCGAACGACACACCCGCCGCCGAGAGTCCGCCGACATCGGAGCCCGCGCCGCCCAGCGACCTCTCCCCCGGTCAGGTCGCAGGCGTCGATGTTCCGACCGGCCGCGTCGACGAGGCGGTCGGCAAGCTCGACGGCATCGCCGAGGAGTTGATGGCGTCGTCGAACATTCCCGGTATGGCCATTGCCGTCGTGCACGGCTCGGACGTCGTCTACTCGAAGGGCTTCGGCGTTCGCGAGGTGGGTGAGAACGACCCCGTCGACGGCGACTCGGTGTTCCAGTTGGCCTCGCTGTCGAAATCGGTCGGTGCGACGGTCATCGCGTCCCAGGTGGGAGCGGGCGTGGTCGACTGGTCTACGCCGGTGGTCTCGCAGCTGCCGTGGTTCGCGCTCGACGATCCCTGGGTGACGGAGAACATCACGGTCGGAGACTTCTACGCCCACCGAAGCGGGCTTCCCGAGCATGCCGGTGATCTGCTCGAGGACCTCGGCTACGACCGGCGCCAGGTTCTCGAACGCCTCAGGGAGGTGCCCCTCGACCCGTTCCGGTCGACGTACCACTACACCAACTTCGGAATCACGGCCGCGGCCGAGGCCGTCGCTGCGGCGTCGGGCGAGGACTGGGACACTCTCAGCCAGGACACGATCTACGGCCCGCTCGGCATGACCTCGACCAGCTCGTCGTTCGCGGACTACATCGCGCGGGCCGACCGGGCCGTACCTCACGTTCTCGTCGACGGCGAGTATCAGGCGAAGTATCAGCGAGAACCCGATGCACAGACCCCGGCCGGTGGCGTCAGCTCTTCGGTGAACGATCTCGCGAAGTGGCTGAGGATGCTCGTGACCGACGGTACTCACGACGGACGAGAGATCGTCGATCCCGACGCCCTCCTGCCCGCCGTCAGTGCGCAGATCGTGTCGAGCCCGTCGGCGACGCCGGACTCACGCTCCGGCTACTACGGGTACGGATTCAACGTCTCCACCAGTGCGGCCGGCCGCACGACGGTGAGCCACTCGGGAGCGTTCGCGCTCGGGGCAGGCACCAACTTCCTGTGGATTCCGTCGCTCGACGTCGCCATCGTCGTACTGACCAACGCCGCGCCCCTCGGTATCGCCGAAACGGTGACCGCCGAGTTCGCAGACCTCGTTCAGTTCGGTGAGGTGCGGGAGGACTGGCGAACGCTGTACAAGAATGCGTTCGCCGGCATGAGCGAACCGGAAGGCGAGCTCGCGGGCAAGACCGCTCCCGCGAATCCCACAGCGCCACAACCTCTCGCGTCGTACACCGGGGTGTACCAGAACAGTTACTGGGGGCCGGCGACGGTGGCGGAGGTCAACGGTGAGCTGCTGTTGTCCCTCGGACCGAACTCGACGTCGTACGAGTTGTCGCCCTGGGACGGTGACACGTTCACGTTCGAGCCGACCGGCGAGAACGCGCCCGACGGAACCATTTCCCAAGCGACGTTCGACGCGAATACGCTGACGCTCGAGTTCTTCGACGGCGATGGATTGGGGCGGTTCACGAAATGACCGAGACACAGCAGGCAACCGAGACCGTGCTGGATCTGTTCGACGCGTTGCGAAGTCGAGACACCGATCGCGCGATGTCTCTGCTCGACAACCGCATCGTCTGGCACAACGTCGGGTTGCCCAAGGTGCGCGGCCGCGCGAACGTGGGCAAGTTCATGGCGATGCTGGCCAGACCTGCGTTCGGCTTCGACGTGATCGTGCACAACATCGCGGCCGACGGGAATGTCGTGCTCACCGAGCGCACCGACGTCCTGATCTGGCGGCGACTCCGAATCGAGTTCTGGGTGTGCGGAACCTTCGAGCTGCGCGACGGCAGAATAGCCGTGTGGCGGGACTACTTCGACACCGTCGACTTCCTGAAAGGTGTTGTGCGAGGCATCTTCCGGGTCGTCGTGGGCCGGTGACCCAGGTGAGCGGAACCTCGTAGTGGGCTACGAGGTTCCGCTCACGAGGGGGGTCAGGCTCCCGACGGGCCGAACTCTTCGAGCATTTCCGTCACCAGTGCAGCGATCGGTGAACGCTCGCTGCGGGTGAGGGTGATGTGCGCGAAAAGTGGGTGTCCCTTGAGCTTTTCGATCACTGCGGCAACGCCGTCGTGACGTCCGACGCGGAGGTTGTCTCGCTGAGCGACGTCGTGGGTGAGTACGACGCGTGAGCCCGAACCCAGCCGGGACAGAACCGTCAGCAGCACGTTGCGCTCGAGTGACTGTGCCTCGTCGACGATGACGAAGGAGTCGTGCAGCGATCGACCACGAATGTGCGTCAGCGGCAACACTTCCAGCATTCCGCGGGCGATGACCTCCTCCATCACCTCCGGGCTCGCGAGCCCTTCGAGGGTGTCGAATACCGCCTGACCCCAGGGGCCCATCTTCTCGCTCTCGCTACCGGGGAGGTAGCCGAGCTCCTGGCCGCCGACGGCGTAGAGAGGCCGGAAGACAACGACTTTCCGATGCGAGCGACGTTCGAGAACGGCCTCGAGTCCGGCGGTCAGCGCCAGAGCGGACTTACCGGTGCCTGCCTTTCCGCCGAGCGAGACGATGCCGATGCTCTCGTCGAGCAGAAGATCCAGCGCCACGCGCTGTTCCGCCGAACGACCGTGCAGACCGAACGCCTCACGCTCACCGCGAACGAGTTGGATCTGCTTGTCCGGCGTGACGCGCCCCAGCGCACTCTGCCGTCCGGCAAGCAGTCGAACTCCGGTGTGGCACGGCAGGTCTCGCGCCTCCGCCAGGTCGATGACACCGTCGTTGAACAGCGTGTCGACCGCATCGGACGGTACGTCGAGCTCGGTCATGCCGGTCCAACCGGAGGGAACGACGTCGTGAGCGTGGTATTCGTCGGCGGGGAGACCGACAGCACCGGCCTTGACGCGCAACGGAATGTCTTTGCTGACCAACACCACGTCCTTGCCCTCGGCCGCCAGATTCAGGGCGCAGGCGAGGATACGAGAATCGTTGGAGTCGGTGCGGAATCCGACGGGAAGAACCGAAGGATCGGTGTGATTGAGCTCGACTTGCAGTGTGCCACCGGAGGTTCCGATGGGAACCGGCTGGTCGAGTCGACCGAATTCTACGCGCAGGTCGTCGAGCATGCGCAAGGATTCCCGCGCGAACCATCCCAGTTCGTGATGGTGGCGTTTGCCCTCCAACTCGCTGATGACGATCAGCGGGAGTACCACATTGTGCTCGGCGAATCGGATGACTGCCCAGGGGTCCGACAGCAGGACCGAGGTGTCGAGCACGAATGTCCGAAGAGGGGCGGAAACGGAGCGTGAAGTGGTCACGTGGGGCTCCTACGTCTGCGCGGCACCGCGCAAACTCTGTCGCTCGGCCGGTCGGGTCCGATGTGTCAGGTGACACGAGGACCGGGTACCGGCCCTCTCGCGCTCACTAGCTCAGTCACGTATCAGAACCTCCCGCACAGGTAGCTTCCCCGCTGCCTGTTACTGCCGACGGTACCGCCGAAATCGGGTATCGGCTCGCTGGAAGTCTGGCGTGTCGGTGAACAACGCGTTACGTCGACATCGCCCCAGGTCGCCGGCCGACCGGTGCCGAAAGTGCCCTCCCCCGGGGTGAATCAATGCGACTTCCTTGCACTCGGATCGACTGAAAGCCACATTGATCCACCGAGGTTGGGTGAATGGACCACTGCATACGTCTGGGCGGTGCAACGGTCCATTCACGCAGATCGGCGGCCGGTGTGGATGGACCACTGCAGACGTCTGAGCGCTGCAATGGTCCATTGACGCGAACGAGGGTGCACGCGGACCGGGGTGGGCGAATCTGCAGAAGAGCCCAGCGTCAGCCGAGCAGTCCCCAGTCTTCGAGGCCCTCGTAGAGTGGCTTGCTCTGTGCCAACTTCACGACGCGCTCCTTGAGGGAATCGCCGGCTTCACCGGTGGCCAGGGCGGTGGCGATGATGTCTGCGACCTCGGTGAACTCGGCTTCGCCGAATCCGCGAGTTGCCAGTGCGCCGGTGCCGATGCGCAGACCGGAGGTGACCATCGGCGGGCGCGGGTCGAAGGGCACTGCATTGCGGTTGACGGTGATGCCGACCTCGTGCAGGAGATCCTCGGCCTGCTGGCCGTCCATTTCCGAGTTGCGCAGGTCCACCAGTGCGAGGTGCACGTCGGTGCCGCCGGTGAGGACCGATACACCCTTGTCTGCGACGTCGGCACCGGTGAGACGCTCGGCGAGCAGCGATGCACCGAGGAGGGTGCGCTCCTGGCGTTCCTTGAACTCGGGCGTCGCAGCGATCTTGAACGCAACGGCCTTGGCGGCGATGGCATGCATCAGCGGGCCGCCCTGCTGGCCGGGGAACACTGCGGAGTTGAGCTTCTTGGCCCATTCCTTCTTGGCCAGGATGATGCCGGAGCGGGGTCCGCCGAGGGTCTTGTGCACGGTGGAGGAGACGACGTCCGCGTACGGCACGGGTGAGGGGTGCACGCCTGCGGCGACGAGTCCGGCGAAGTGCGCCATGTCGACCCAGAGCAGTGCGCCCACTTCGTCGGCGATGGAGCGGAACGCGGCGAAGTCCTGGTGACGCGGGTAGGCCGACCAACCGGCGATGAGCACCTGAGGCTTGGCGGCGATGGCCTGCTTGCGCACCTCGTCCATGTCGATCCGGTGGTCTTCCTTCGACACCCCGTAGGACTCGACCTCGTAGAGCTTGCCCGAGAAGTTGAGCTTCATGCCGTGCGTGAGGTGGCCACCGTGCGCGAGGTCGAGGCCCATGATCTTGTCGCCCGGGTTGATCAGTGCCATCAGGACCGCGGCGTTGGCCTGCGCTCCGGCGTGCGGCTGCACGTTCGCGAACTCGGCACCGAAGAGTTCCTTGGCGCGGTTGCGCGCGAGATCCTCGACGATGTCGACGTGCTCGCAGCCGCCGTAGTAGCGGCGGCCGGGGTAGCCCTCGGCGTACTTGTTGGTCAGGACGCTGCCCTGGGCCTGCAGCACCGCGCGGGGAACGAAGTTCTCCGAGGCGATCATCTCCAGCGTGTCGCGCTGACGCCCCAGCTCACCGGCCATCGCTTCGGCGACCTCGGGATCGAGTTCGGCCAGTGACAGGTTGTTGACGTCAGTCATAACAGGAGTCTCCAAGGGACAGCAGAATAAAGGGGGCCAGGCCAGTTTACGAGACGCGCAGTGCACCGGGTGTCAGTGGCTCGTCGAGCAGCCTGCCGAACAGTTGCGCGCGCTCACTGGCCGTCTCACCTCGGTCCAGCCAGCCGGCGAGCAGCTTGTAACCCTCGACGTAGGTGCTGATGTACGCCCGCCAGAGCGGGGAGGACAGAAACCGCAGGCTGTGCCGGGCGCGCTGCGGCGATGCCAACGACCATCGCTCCAGGTAGGCGGCCACGTCGTCCTCGCTCTTGTGCTGATCGTGCAGCAGCAACGCGGCGTCCTGCCGCACCCCCAACAGCCGGCTCGACGCGGCCGCGAGACGCTCGGCCTTCTCGCCGTCGAATCGCAGCCCCAGATCGGCGTAGATCTCCTGAGCCCACAGGCCCCAGCCTTCGCCGACGACGGCACCGAGCGCGTGATCGGCCAACCCCTCGGCCATCAGGCACTGCGGGGTGTTCACCACGAACAGTGTCTGCTCGAGTTGGCCCGCACCGACCAGTCCGGTCTCCTTGCGGCAGTGTTCGGTGTGGTGACCCGGGTAGGACTCGTGCGCGATCAGGTGCGGCAGATTGGCCATCTGCTGCTCGATGTCGGAGTTGATGGCGACGGTGGACTGGAAATCGCCGAGGTAGTAGTTGAATCCGGACCACGGCTTGTCGCCGACGACCTCGTAGGTGACCTTCTCGGTGTCAGGCAGCGTGTATTCGGCGCGGACGCGGTCGCGCAGCGCGGACGAGAACGCCTCGACGCAGTCCTGCAGTCGGTCGGCCGGAATGACGTCGGCACGGCGATGCGCGATCAACCGTTCGCCGAGCGACCCGGGACCGGCGAGAACCTCGTCCATCTTGCGGTGTGCCTGCAGGTACTGGTCCTGATCACCGGCGGAGATTCGGACGTCGAAGTAGGCGTGGACCTCGTCGACGAAGCCGATGTCCTCGCCTGCGAACTTGCGCGCCGAGCATTCGAGTGCCCGCAGGTGGACGTCGAGGAACGTCGTGCGCTCGGGTGTCAGATCGACGTTGCCGAGCTCGGCGCGCAGTGTCTGTGCTCGACGGATCAGCTCACGCGGCTCGGGGGCCGGGGCGTTCTCGGTGATACGACGCAACTCGGGATCGCCGGTGTACGCGTCGACGAAACCGTCTTCGAGCCGGTCGAAACTCAGGCCCAGCAACAGGTATTCGCGAACCAGGGTAGAAGCATCCATAACCGAACCCTAGTACGGCGAACGACCCCGCCCGTGCGCGATCGACCGGCACCGAGCACAATCTGGAACCATGCGACTCGCGCTCGACAGGAGCTCAGCCGAACCCTCTGCAGCTCCGATGTGGCAAGAGTGGAGCCTGCGGAACGATTTTGGTCGGAGTCGTGCGTGAGCGAGTCCAGTCCGTACGTCGAGTTCGACCGTGTGCAGTGGCGCACGCTGCGTCAATCCACGCCGTTGGTACTGACCGAGGAAGAACTCGTCGGTCTGCGTGGTCTGGGCGAACAGATCGATCTCGACGAGGTGGCCGAGGTCTACCTACCGCTCGCACGACTGATTCACCTCCAGGTCGCGGCCAGGCAACGGCTGTTCGCCGCGACCGCGACGTTCCTCGGCGAGAAGCACCCCGACCGTCAGGTCCCGTTCGTCATCGGTGTCGCGGGAAGCGTCGCCGTCGGAAAGTCGACGACGGCCCGTGTGCTGCAGGCGCTCCTGGCCAGGTGGGACCACCATCCGCGGGTCGATCTGGTCACCACCGACGGATTCCTGTACCCGACGGCCGAACTGATGCGTCGAGGCATACTGCACCGCAAAGGATTTCCCGAGAGCTACGACCGGCGCAAGCTGCTCAGATTCGTCACCGAGGTCAAGTCAGGGACCGAAGAGGTGGGCGCACCGGTCTATTCGCACGTCTCGTACGACATCGTCAAGGGCCAGTACCATATGGTCCGGCAGCCCGACATCCTGATCGTGGAGGGGCTCAACGTATTACAGACCGGACCACGGTTGATGGTCTCGGATCTGTTCGACTTCTCGATCTACGTCGACGCGCGAATAGAGGACATCGAGAGCTGGTACGTCAAACGCTTTCTCGCGTTGCGCAAGACGTCGTTCACCGACCCGTCCTCGCACTTCCACCACTACGCAGGCCTGTCCGACGACCACGCGCAGATCGCGGCCGAGGATCTGTGGCATTCGATCAACCTGCCGAATCTGGTGGAGAACATCCTGCCGACGCGACCGCGAGCGACCATGGTGCTGCGCAAGGACAACGACCATGCGATCAACCGGCTGCGGCTTCGTAAGTTGTAGAGCTCAGATACCGAACCGACGGTGTCTGGCCGCGAAGTCACGCAGCGCCCGCAGGAAGTCGACGCGTCGGAATTCGGGCCAGTAGGCCTCGGTGAACCAGATTTCCGAGTAGGCGCTCTGCCACAGCAGGAAGCCGGAGAGTCGCTGTTCGCCCGAGGTGCGGATGACGAGGTCCGGATCGGGTTGGCCGGAGGTGTAGAGATGGCTACCGATCTCGTCGACGTTGATGGAGGCCACCAGTTCGTCGCCGCTGACGCCCTCGGCGATCTTCTCGGTCACCAGGGACTGCACGGCGTCGGCGATTTCCTGCCGACCGCCGTATCCGACGGCAACGTTGACGTGTGTTCCCGACCGTCCCTCGGTGAGCGCAGCCGCTTCCTTGAGTCGACGCGCGGTCGACGCGGGCAGCAGATCGAGGGTGCCGACGAGTTTGACGCCCCAGTTCATCTCGGGTCCGCAGATCTCCTCGACGACGTCGGTGATGATGTCGAGGAGAGAATCCAGTTCGTCGGCGTCGCGGCGGAGATTCTCGGTGGAGAGCAGGTAGATGGTCGCCATCTCGATTCCGGCTGCGTCACACCAGCCGAGCATCTCGGCGATCTTCAGTGCGCCCATGCGGTGCCCGTGCGCGACGTCGGTGAACCCGTTCTCGCGAGCCCAGCGGCGATTGCCGTCGCACATCACCGCAACGTGCCGCGGGTGCTGCACGCCTTCGAGCTGGCTCAGCAGACGCCGCTCGTACACGTTGTAGAGAACGCCGCGGACCTTCTGCGGAATGATCACCACTGCTTCGTCACCACTGCCCCGTCACCGCTGCTCTCATCACCACGAAGGATCACCTTACGCCGACGTCTGCGAGGCGGTCGCCGGTACAGTAGCGTCAGAACCTACGGTTGCGTAGGTTCAAGGCGGCGACACGGGAGGCAATCGACATGACGATGTTCGGACTCGACGAGATACCCGTCAAACCGCGTATGCGCGGCTGGATTCACCTGTACGCGTTCGGCGTGGCGGTGGTGTGCGCGATCACTCTCGTCACGCTCGCGTTCAGCATGGTCTCGGTCAGTGCGGGTGTGGCCGTGAGCGTGTATTCCATCACCGTCTGCGGCGTGTTCGGGGTCAGCGCCACTTACCATCGCGTGCACTGGAAGACCACGGCGTCGCAGATCTGGATGAAGCGCGCCGACCATTCGATGATCTTCCTGTTCATCGCGGGGAGTTACACCCCGTTCGCCGTGCTGGGTCTCCCCGGCTCGACCGGACGCACGTTGCTCGTCGTCGTATGGGCCGGGGCCCTCGCCGGGGTAGCCCTGAAGATGTTGTGGCCCACCGCTCCCCGTTGGGTCGGGGTACCGCTGTACCTGCTCCTCGGCTGGGCGATCGTCCCGGTCGCACCCACGCTGATCGACCACGTCGGCTACGCGCCGTTCGTCTTGCTGCTCGTGGGCGGAGTCTTCTACAGCATCGGGGCCGTGCTGTACGCCACCAAGTGGCCGAATCCATGGCCGACGACCTTCGGCCATCACGAGTTCTTCCACGCGGCAACGGTATTGGCGGCAACCTGCCACCTGGTTGCCGTCTGGCTCGTACTGTTCTGATCGACCTCAGGTGGTTCGGGATGCCTTGTCTCGGTACATCAGTGCGTCGGCGCGCTGAATCAGCCGGTCTCTCGGCTCCCCCGGCTCACGCACTGCGACGCCCACGCTCACCGATACCCCAAGCAGATTCGATCCGAACGGCACCGGCTCGCCGCAGATCGCCGACCGCACCGATTCGGTGACTT
>NZ_LVCU01000481.1:0-752 GCF_001647185.1 Rhodococcus sp. EPR-147 | reverse complement strand
GCGACCACTGGTGCAGTCGACGGCCCGCTGCCTCGAGCACGGCGTCACCTGCCGGGTGACCGTGCGCGTCGTTGATCGATTTCAACCGATCGACGTCGACGAAGGCCAGGGCAACCGGCAGATCCTCGGCGATCCATTCGTCGACGTGGGCGAGCAGAGGACCTCGTCGTAGCAATCCGGTCAGCTCGTCGCGCTCGGCGCGATCGCGCCAGTGAACGGTGTCGTCGACGACGGGATTGACCAGGTCCAGCAAAGCGACGATGAACCGTCGCCCGGCGATCGTCGAGATTCCGACGTGCATCCAGCAGGAGACGACCTCCCCGTCGACGCGCCGCACTCGACGCAAGGCTCCGATCGGTCGACCGTGGTCGGTGGGGCCTGCCTCGGGGTAGCGGTGCTCGAGTTGGACCGCGATACGCGTCGCCGACGCGCGATCCCCGAGCGGCACGAAATCTGCAACGGGTCGGCCGATCATGTCGTCCACGGCGCACCCGAGCACGCCCTCGCACAGGGTGTTGGCCCCGACCACCTCGTAGTGCATCGAGTGCACCATGGCCGCCATCGGAACCGCGGCCACGAACTGGGCGACAGCAGCGCGCTGGTCGCCGGTCACCGCCTCGTGCACGGTGTCCGCACGCAGCACACCCTCATTCATGACACCTTCGCTCATGACACCGTCGATCCATTGGTAGACGCTCGACCGCCCCAGGCCGAGGAAACTCCCGGCAACAGTACTGTTGCTCCGTCGAAGC
>NZ_LVCU01000480.1:0-8605 GCF_001647185.1 Rhodococcus sp. EPR-147 | reverse complement strand
CCGTATCGCGCCGAGGACGTGTGATCGACCAACGCCGCTGCGGTGAGCAGCGCCTCGGCCATCGTCGACGCGCCCGACGGGGTGGCCCCGTCGATCGGGTCACGAGGCCGGGTCACGAGAGTCTCGGCATCGTCGGCGGTGTCGAACCACGCGCCGACGTCGTCCGGGTCGGCGAAGTGGTCGATCGCGGCATCGACGATCGACGTCATGCGCTCGGTCCAGACCGTGTCTCCGGTGGCCTGGAACAACGCTGCCGCCGCGACGGCGAGAGCCGCGTAGTCCTCGAGCACACCGGTGGCCTCCCCGACTGCACTGCCGAGTGAGGCGCGGCGGACTCGGCCCGACTCGACGTGGCCGGCGAACAGTTGCTCGCCGCACTCGACTGCCGCGTCGACCCATCGCGGTTGTCCCAACCCGGTCCCGGCCTCGACCAACGCCGTGATCGCCAACCCGTTCCACGCGGTGACGACCTTGTCGTCGCGGCCCGGTTGCGGCCGAGTCGCGCGAGCGGCGAACAACGTGCTGCGCACTCGGGCGAACCGGTCGTAGTCCTCGGGTTCGGCGGGCAGCTGCAAGACCGACATGCCGGCCTCGAACGTGCCTGCCGAGTTCACCGCGAACAGCCCTGCTGCCCACACACCGTCCTCGAAGCCGAGTGTCTCGGTCAGTTGCTCCGGAGTCCACGCATACGTCAGACCCTCGATGCCCTCGGTGTCGGCATCGAGTGCCGACGCGAAACAGCCGTTGGCCGTGCGTAATTCACGCAGCATGAACTCCGCGGTGTCCGACGCCACCCGCCGGGCGAGCGCATCGTCGTCGACTCGCGCTGCGTGCGCGTAGAACCGCAACAGCAGGGCGTTGTCGTAGAGCATCTTCTCGAAGTGCGGGACGATCCACTCGGCATCGACGGAGTAGCGCGCGAATCCCCCGCCCAGCTGGTCGTAGATACCCCCGCGGGCCATGGCCGACGCGGTTCGGCGCACGACGCCGAGAACCTCGGTGTCGCCGGTGCGTTCGTAGTGCCGAAGCAGCCCTTCGAGCAGCGCGCCGGGCGGGAACTTCGGTGCTCGGCCGAAGCCGCCGTAGAGGGTGTCCTCGTCGGCGCAGATCGCGGAGACCGAGGCCGCCAATGCATCGGCGTCGATCGGGCGACCGCCTGCGGGCACGCCTGCGCTGTGTTTGCGAAGTTCGGTGACGATGTCGGCGGAGGCGTCGAACACCTCCTGTCGCCGCGTCGACCAGGTGTCGGCGATCGCGGTGAGCAACTGCTGGAACGACGGCATTCCCTGACGCGGAGCCGGCGGGAAGTAGGTACCGCAGTAGAACGGTTCGGTGTCGGGGGTCAGAAAACACGTCATCGGCCACCCGCCCTGGCCGGTCATCGCGACGGTGGCGTTCATGTACACCGCGTCCAGGTCGGGTCGTTCCTCGCGATCGACCTTGATGCACACGAAATGCTCGTTCATCAGCGACGCGGTCGCCTCGTCCTCGAACGACTCGTGTGCCATGACATGGCACCAGTGGCACGCCGAGTATCCGATCGACAGCAGGATCGGAACATCGCGATCGCGAGCGGACTGCTGTGCCTGCGGTCCCCACTGCTGCCAGTGCACCGGGTTGTCCGCATGTTGCTTCAGATACGGGCTGGTGGACTCACCCAGGGCATTGGCGTCGAGCATCAGGGCTCGTCGGAGACGACGGGTTTGGTTCAATTCTGATCCGGCGGAAACGGATCTGCCAACCCGCCGCGATCGGTGCCCTCGTCGAGAGCCTGATCCAACGTCGGATCCTCCTGCTCGAAGGTGGCGGGCAGACGCTTGATCTTCTTGTTCATGGACCAGATCAGCAGTGCCGTTCCGACCAACAGCGCGACCAGGATCACCAGACCGATGGGCGAGGACTTACCGAATTCGGGACCGGTCGGCTGCTGGGCGAGGATCGAAACGATCATTTGTCGGTCTCTTCTATTCCGGCGAACAGGTCCGTCTCGGGCAGCGACGTCGTGACCCGAGTGCGGGCCAGCTCGAACTCTTCGGTGGGCCACAGCTTGCGCTGCACGTCCAGCGGCACGGCGAAGAACGAGCCGTTGGGATCGATCTGCGTCGCGTGTGCGCGTAGGGCGTCGTCGCGCTGCTCGAACCAGTCACCGACGGTGACCTGAGTGGTGATGCGGCCGATGATCTCGTCGCGCTGGCCGTCCCACCGCTTCAGCCAGTCCACGAACGGGCTCTCCTCACCGCGGTCGATGAACCAGTCGTGGAACAGCTGCATGCGCTTACGAATGAAGCCGTGCGAGTAGTACAGCTTGAGCGGAGTCCAGGGCTCACCGGCGTCGGGGAAGCGTTCGGGATCGCCCGCTGCCTCCCATGCCGCCATCGAGACCTCGTGGCACCGGATGTGGTCCGGGTGCGGGTACCCGCCGCGTTCGTCGTACGTGGTGATGACGTGCGGCTTGAACTCGCGAACCACCTTCACCAGCGCCTCGGTCGAGACCTCCAACGGGACCAACGCGAAACAGCCGTCGGGAAGCGGCGGGAGCGGATCGCCCTCGGGCAACCCGGAGTCCTCGAACCCGAGCCACGTCTGCTGCACGCCCAGCACTCGGGCGGCCTCGGCCATCTCCTCACGCCGAACCTCGTGGATACGCTCGTGCACGCCCGGAATGTCCATCGCCGGATTGAGGATGTCTCCCCGCTCGCCACCGGTCAGGGTGACGACCAGAACATCGTGTCCTTCGGCCGCGTAGCGAGCCGTTGTCGCAGCGCCTTTGCTGGATTCGTCGTCGGGATGGGCATGCACTGCCATGAGCCGCAGTCCGGACACGTTCTTCCTCACCTCGGATTCGCCTGATTCTTGCCTGCCCCTATAGTTCCATCTGACGCCGACAGGCCCCCAGCGGCACCCCCGAATCGATCCCGAGAGCGGCCATGACCAACGCACTTCCCGCAGGTAGATACCCGTCGGGTTCAGGCCCGAGCGGTATTCGACAGGCCCCCAAACGTGCGACGAAGATCGCACTGGTGGCTCTGGTCCTGCTGGTCGGGCTGGGCGTGGCCTACTACGCGTACAGCAAGTTCTCGGTCAAACCGATCGAGGGCAGTCAGCTCTCGTTCGACATCGTCGACGAGGACACGATGTCGATCCGTTTCAGCGTCACCCGGCAAGATCCCGAGCAGCCCGCTGTCTGCATCGTCCGCGCTCGCTCGCGCGACGGCTCCGAGACCGGCAGGCGCGAGGTGTACATCCCACCGGAGTCGGCGTCCACCACCGTGGAGATGACCACAGAGGTGACGACGTCGGCCGCCCCTGCCGTCGGCGACGTCTACGGCTGCACCCTCGATGTTCCCGAATATTTAAGAGCCCGATAGGCGAACTGCCTGTTCGTGGTAAGGTCGGGTCATACACGGCCACCGCAGAAGGTGCCGTGTATTGCTGCATTGCGGGCAGGGTTCACCTGCGAACGATGACGACGGCTCCAGGATGTGGGCCGACCAAGGGGATCCAACCATTGGAGTCCCCTGTTCGTTGCGTGCCCTACCTGCTCAGAAACCGGAATCCGAGCTCGAGATTCCGACTACGAGGGAGTGATCGAGATGACCGAGACCCAGGTGACCTGGCTTACCCAGGAATCACACGACAGGCTCAAGAGCGAACTCGACCAGCTCATTTCCAATCGCCCCGTCATCGCCGCCGAGATCAACGAGCGTCGCGAAGAGGGCGATCTGAAGGAGAACGGCGGCTACCACGCTGCGCGCGAAGAGCAGGGCCAGCAGGAAGCACGTATCCGCCAGCTGCAGGAGCTGCTCAACAACGCGAAGGTCGGCGAGGCACCCACCCAGTCCGGCGTCGCTCTGCCCGGCTCGGTCGTCAAGGTCTACTACGACGGCGACGAGTCCGATACCGAGACGTTCCTGATCGCCACCCGCGAAGAGGGTGCCCGCGACAACAAGCTCGAGGTGTACTCCCCCGCGTCACCTCTGGGCGGATCGCTCATCGACGCCAAGGTCGGCGACACCCGCGAGTACACGTTGCCCAACGGCAAGACCATGAAGGTCACCCTCGTCAGCGCGGAGCCGTACCACACCTAGGCCTGCTCACGAGAAGACATGAAAGCACCCCCGGTCGCCGAGCGACCGGGGGTGCTTCTCTGCGTGGATGTCAGGCGGTCATCGTCTTCTGGTACTTGCGCACCGACAGCGGCACGAACACCACGAGCATCAACACGACCCAGATCAGGGTGTAGAGCACGGGGTTCTGCAGTGGCCACACCTCCGGCGGCGGTGCCATCGGGTTGGTGTTGCCGAACTGCTCTCGCACCGCCAACGTCACCGACGAGATCGGATTCCACTCCGCGATCGTCTTGAGCACGGCGGGGAAGTTGTCGATCGGGACGAAGGTGTTGGCGATGAACGTCAACGGAAAGATCACGATGAACGACGCGTTGTTGAAGATCTCGGGCGACCGCACGATCAGACCAACCAGGGCCATCACCCACGAGATCGAGTACGCGAACAACAGCAGCAGCACGTACCCCAGCAGAGCATCGAAGAACGAGGACGTGATGCGCCACCCCACGAGGAGTCCGGTGAGCGACATGATCGTGATGGTGACGAGGTTGTTGCCCACATCTGCTGCGGTCCGCCCGATCACCACTGCCGATCGTGCCATCGGCAACGACCGGAACCGATCCATCACGCCCTTCTGCAGATCCTCGGCCAGCGACGACCCTGTGAGCGAGGCACCGAAGATCATCGTCTGTACGAAGATGCCGCCCATCAGGAAGCTCTTGTAGTCGATTCCGGGGACGTCGATCGCACTGCCGAAGACGTACGCGAACAGCAGGACGAACATGATCGGCGAGAGCGTCGCGAAGAACAGTAGGTCTGGAACTCGCTTGAGCTTGATCAGATTTCGCTTGGTGATGATCGCGGAATCCAGAAGAACGTTGCTCATTTCTCTTCCTCCGCCGTCTCGGGTTCGCCGGTGGTCTGACCGGTCAGACTCAGGAACACATCGTCGAGGTTCGGCCGCCGCAGACCGACGTCGACCACTCCGATTCCGTTGTCCTCCAGCTGGGCCAGCGCCGTGGACAGGTCCTTCGATCCCCCGTTGACGGGCATGACGATCCGGCCCACCTGATCGTCGAGGGTGGGTGGCTCGACGCCGATCGGAGCGAGGATCTGCATCGCTCGCTCGGCCTGGGACCGATCGGTCAACACGAATTCGACTCGCTCGCCGCCGGTTTGGGCCTTGAGCTCGTCGGCCGTGCCACGCGCGATGATCTTGCCCTTGTTCAGCACGATGATCGAATCGGCCAACCGGTCGGCCTCCTCCAAGTACTGAGTGGTCAGCAGAATGGTCGTGCCGTCGCGAACGAGATCTGCGATGAACTCCCACATGGTGATTCGACTACGTGGATCGAGCCCGGTGGTCGGCTCGTCGAGGAACACCACCCGTGGTCGACCGATCAGGCTGGCCGCGATGTCGAGTCGCCGACGCATACCTCCCGAGTACTGCTTGGCCGTCCGGTCGCGTGCGTACTCCAGATCGAATCGCGCGAGCAGTTCGTCGGCCCGCTTCTTGGCCTCGGCCTTGCGTAGGCCGAACAGTCGGCCGACCATCTCGAGATTCTCGTACCCGGTCAGGTACTCGTCCACGGCCGCGAACTGACCGGTCAGCCCGATCGTGCTGCGCACCTCGTTGGCCTGCGTCGCCACGTCGAGCCCGAAGATTCGGGCCGAGCCGGATGTCGCTTGCAGCAAGGTGGCGAGAATACGGACTGCCGTGGTCTTTCCCGCACCGTTGGGGCCGAGCACACCCAGTACCGTGCCCTCGGGAACGGTGAAATCGATCCCGTCGAGCGCGACGTTCTTGCCGTACCGAAGTACGAGGTCCTCTACTTCTATAGCGTTCGCCATGGCCCTCTCCCCGTTTCTCTACTGGTCGGTGTAAGGACTTCCGAACGCGTAGAGATTAACCGGTCTTGATCGGACCGGGCGTCCACAGACCCGAACGCTGGACCTCTTCTGCTGTGATCTGCGCCGCCTGCGCCGTTTCGTCGTACGGGATGTACTGCTCGATCGACCCCCAGTCGCGGTCCCAGTCGCCGTCGAGATACGACGGGATGGTGCGGGCGGAGGCGACGATGTCGATCCACCCGAGCGGCCCACCGCCGAAGTGGTCCTGCCACGCGTTGGTGATGACGGCACCGCTGCGGTCCGGCAGCACCCGGTACTGCGGAACTTCGGCAACCCCGAGGCGGTGATCGAACGGATGCTGGCAGGGGAAGTTGAAGCCGACCTCCCAGTCCAGCATCACCGGAGCGTCGCGGCCGACGACCTCGTTCAACGTCTGGGTACGCGGAACCCGCGGCGGGGTGATCGCCAACCACTGGTCGGAATCTCGATCGTTGTCGGCAACCACGAGCCGAATCGTGTTGGCACCGGCCGGAATCCGATCCATCGGAACACGCAGGTTGCGCCACGACGGCGTCGGGCCGATATCGATGGGGGTCACCCGCCCCTGCGCCTGCCCGTCGACTCCGTACTCGAGTTCGAGGCTCTGCCCGTACGTGACGATGCCGTCGGAGTCCACCGAGCGGATGCGTCCGGCAGCGGCGATCGAGATCAGATCGCCGGGATCGGCAGGCAGTGCATACCACCCGGTCGTCAGCGTGGCGTTGTCATCGGACCCGAACGAACCGAGCACCGGCACGGTGGCCGGATCCAATCCGAACGGCAATGCGCTACCGCCGGTTCCGGCCCCGGTGGTCGACGTCGGCTGCTGCTGCTCGTCGGTGTCGACGGTGTTCGAGGTACCCGACGCCGAGGACTCCTTGTCTGCGGTGAGGTCGCCCGCCACACCGTCGGGGGTGAACCCGTCGTTCTCTTCGCCCAGCGCAGCGAAGGCATCCCCGATGACCGGTTGCAGCACATCGGCATTGGGGTTCGTCTCGAGCAACACGTCGTTGGCGAGGCCGCACGTGTCGCCGGCAAGCGCCGAGAGATTCGATTTCGCGACCGAGTACGACGGCCACTGCGCCACAGCACCCTTGGCCATCGACGCGACGGCCACCAGCACCATCAGTGCTGCCCCGACAGCGATCGGCGGCACCGACCACCATCGCGCCATCGGTTTGTCGGTGCGCACGTACGGCGCGCGGAGATGGAACCAGACGGCTGCGAGCAACAGCAGCAGGGTCAGGCCGAGGAACATGGTCGAGATGCCGAGACCGGCAACGAGGATCGGCTTGTCCCAGAACGGAACTCCCCAGGCCGAGACGTACCAGTACCCGTTGGTTCCGGTGAACGCGACGGCCATCACGAACGAGACCGACGCGGCGAACAGCAGTCGGTTGCGCCGCGATCGCAGTACCGCCGCGCCGGTCGCCACGGCTGCGAGCACCGCAACCGATGCGGCGAGTCCGGCGAAGACCCCGAAGTGGTGGGTCCACTTGGTGGGGGTGATCATCATCAATGCCATAGCCCCGACGGTGATGCCGACGATCCGCCGAGCCGGTCCCGTTGCGGTACCGGGGATCTTGCCGCCCTTGCGCAGCATGGCGACGACGACCGCGATCAGCGAGACGATCATCACGAACACTCCGAAGCGGCGCGCGAGCGAGCCGTCGATGTCCATGTTCATCAGCCACTGGTAGCGCAGGTACTCGTCGAACCAGGCCTGACTCGGCCCGGCCGCGTTGTGCACCCGCTGCATCTCGAGCATGCCGGCCACGGTCTGGTTGCCGAATGCGAACACCAGAACCACCGTGCCCGACGCGATCAGCGGGGCGAGCAACGTCGCCGCGCCCAAGGCCGTGCTACCGAACTGCCGGGCCCGAGCGACGACGATCTGCAGCACCGGCCTGGCTCCGGCGATCAGCGGTGCGAAGCAGATGAAACCGGAGGGTCCGTGGGTGACCGTCAACGCCGCGATGAGTATCGCCGCGGCCGCGGGCAGCAACCTGCGGGTCGCGATCGAGCGCTCCACCGAACACCATGTCAGCAGTACTCCGAGTGCCACGAACGGCTCGGGGCGCAGGCCGTTGTTGTACGGCAGCCAGAACGCGAGCAGCACCAGCCCGCCCGTCCACAGGGCAGTCTTCGAGGCGCGAGCAGCAGCCCCGAACCGCGGAATCACCTCGCGGCTGATGACGAGCCACGCCACGACCGCGCAGATCAGCGTCGGCAGGCGCATCCAGACACTGGCCGTCGAGACGTGCGACATGATTCCGAACATGTCGTACAGCGGCGTTCCGAACGGTGTCTCGGGCACACCGAAGTAACGGAAGTAGTTGGCCATGTACCCGGCGTGATCGGCCGTACGCGCCATGCCCAGCTGGTAACCGTCGTCGGAGGTGTTCGCGCCGATCAGATGCCACACCAGCAACGTCCCGATCACCACCGCATCGGCAGCCCCGAACGTCCACCAGCGACGCGGCAGGAACCGTCGGGCACGTCGGCCGTCGGACAGGTCGAGGCGGTGCAGTGCCACCAGCGAGATGCCCGTGACGAGGACCCCGACGATCATCGCGAACCACTTCAGCGCACTGGGTGTGGACGAGAATCGACTGTCGAGCTGCGCTGTGAGGGTCAGATCGTCCACG
>NZ_LVCU01000479.1:0-19661 GCF_001647185.1 Rhodococcus sp. EPR-147 | reverse complement strand
GTCGCCGTGCCGTTCGAGGTGATCGTCAATGCGCAGTCGCCAGCAGTCGAAGAGTTCAGCTCCGCGATCGGCTCCTCGAGGAGGACGGAATCACGCAACGTCACTTTCAGTTGCGATGCCTCACCACCCGTGACCTCGGCGACGAGACCGTAGCGATAGGCGTCGGGCGATCCCTCGGGCGAGGTGGACAGCAACAGCCCGCCGTCGGGCAACAGATTCGCGGCAGCACACGGGACCGTCGCGTCGACGCTGATCGGGGTGTATCCGACGAGTGGAGCCTCGACACTGGCGATCGTGTTCGACTGCGGCCACGTCAGGGAGGACTGCTGCTGCTCGATCGGCAACAGCGGTATCGCGATCGTCAGCAGAATTCCCAGGACTGCGGAGACGATCGCGACGAGCCGAGCCATGCAAATATCTCCCACCGATGTCCTGGTCCAAGTCGCTGATCAAGGTACCAGTCGGGCCCGAGCGGGCCCGACGATACGAATCCGGCCCGGACAACCTTCGCTGTGGCACACTCAGCCCGATGATCAGCCCGATGACGGTGCATGTCGACGACACCGGTGCTGATTCCATTGCCGCGCGAATAACGACACCATCGGGTGTCGAAGTGCGAGTGAGAACCGAGTCGAATTACTCGCTGGACCATTCCTCCACTCCCTGGCTTCCTCCGCTCCTGACCGCCGGTATGCGCAAAGGGTGGGATTTATCTTTCGACGGCCCCGTGGATTCGACCGCACTTCGAGGTGCGTCCGAGGCTCAGAAGATCTTCCTGGACTGGTATCCCAAGCGTTTTCGAGAGGTATCGATGGCGGCGGAACCCGGCGGCGTCGCCACCGGCGCGACGGGAGTGGGTTGCTTCTTCAGCGGGGGCGTCGACAGCTTCTACTCGGCAATCATGGAATCCGACCGCATCACCCACCTGATCTTCGTGCACGGTTTCGATATCGGTATCGGCGACGAAAGTTTGGCGGCCAGAGCCTTGGCCGGAGCCCGAGAGTCGGCGGCGGAATTGGGAAAGCCGTTGATCGAGGTGAAGACCACGATCAGGTCGGCCTTCGCCGACCGACTGCCTCTCGATTGGGGATACGACTTCCACGGTGCCGCGTTGGCGCACGTCGGCCTGGCGTTGTCGCAGTACCTGAGCACCGTCATCATCCCGTCCTCGAACTGCCGCGAGGAACTCGCACCGTGGGGCTCTCATCCCGACCTCGACCCGTTGTGGTCGAGTAGCTCGGTCGCCTTCGAGCATCATGAACTCGATCTGCACCGTCTGGGCAAAATTCGTCGAATCGGCGAGAACCGGACCGCGATGAACCATTTGCGGGTCTGCTGGGAGAACCTCGACGGGAAATTCAATTGCGGCCGGTGTGCCAAATGCGTTCGCACACAGATCGGGCTGGCGGCCGCGGGTGCACGGTGCACGACTTTCCCCGAAACCATGGATGTGCGCGCTGTGGCTCGAATGCACATGAGAAGCCGCGATCGCGGCTACCTGAGAACCTCACTCGCGGCGATGCACGATGCCGGTGTCACCGACACAGAACTGCAGCGGGCCGTGAACACAGCAATACGCCGAAGTCATTGGACCCCGGCGCTTTTCCACGTGCGTCGTGCAGGTTCGTATATCGGCCAGGTGATCCGTCGAAGTCTGCGGCGTTGAATCGGTTGTGTCGACCAGCAGGTCAGTTCTCCACGTGCACGGCGTATCCGGCCGCACCGAGGGCATCGAGCACCGAGCCGCGGTGGTCCGGTCCGCGGGTCTCGACGGTCAACATCACGTCGACCTCTTCGAGCCCCAGGCGTCCGCCCGTACGGGAGTGGACGACGTCGACAACGCTGGCACCGGCGTCACGCACCACGCCGAGCACCCCGGTGAGTCCGCCCGGCTTGTCCGAAATGGTCACGCGTACAGCGAGATAGCGTCCACCCGCTCGGAGACCATGAGTGATGACGTGGGTGAGCAGCAGCGGATCGATGTTTCCGCCGGAGAGGACGGCGCACACCGAACCGGTCAATCCGAGCTCGTCCGCGGAATGCGTCATCAGCGCTGCCACCGCTGCCGCCCCGGCCGGTTCCACGATCAGTTTCGCGCGTTCGATGCACAGCACCAACGCCCGCGACAGCGCATCCTCGCTGACGGTCACCACGTCGTCGACCCATCCCTGCACGTGATCGAACGGCACCGATCCGGGCAGGCCGATCGCGATGCCGTCGGCCATCGTCGACATCGACGTCAACGCGATCGGATGCCCCGCCTTCAGCGATGCAGGCCACGCGGCAGCACCCTCGGCCTGCACGCCGACGATCCTGATACCGGGCTTGGTCAGCTTGACCGCCGCGGCGACACCGGCCAACAGTCCCCCGCCGCCGGTGGGGATCACGATGGTGCCGACGTCCGGCATCTGCTGCAGCAGTTCGGTACCCAACGTCGCCTGCCCCGCGACGATGTCGAGGTGGTCGAACGGATGAATGAGAGTGGCACCGGTGCGTTCGGCGAATTCCCTCGCCGACTTCAGCGCCTCGTCCACCGTGTTACCAACCAGATGAACAGTCGCGCCGTAGGCCTTGGTGGCGACGAGCTTCGGTAGCGACACGCCTACCGGCATGAACACCGTCGAGTCGATCCCCACCTGCGAGGCGGCCCACGCGACACCCTGAGCGTGGTTGCCCGCGCTGGCCGCGACGACACCGCGGGCACGCTGCTCGGCGTCGAGCCGGGCGATGCGGTTGTACGCCCCGCGCGGCTTGAACGATCCGGTGCGCTGCAGGTTCTCGCACTTGAGCCGCACCTCGTGGCCGGTCAGGTCCGACAGAATTCGCGAGGCCACCACGGGGGTCCGGCGCATGACCGGCTCCAGCAGCTCCTCGGCCGACGCGATATCCGACGCGGTCACCCGCACAATTTCCGACACGATCGCAGTATGCCAGGAACAATTACTCTCGTGACGTCATCCGCCACCGGTCGTCACTACAGTTGTGGAGCGCGTGCCGCACCACGGCGAGCCGCGACGGGCGCAAAGGATTCTCTGAACATGACGCAGGCTGGATCCGACGAGGTCGACGACGGCCGCGAGATGCGTGGCAGCGTCGAGATCAAGGATCGGGCCATGTCGCGGACCGCCATCGCGGCGGCATCGAAGGATCCTCGGGTCACGCGCACCACCGGCGGCTTCTCGCGACTGACCGGGCGAGAACTCCCCCGCGCCGACGTCACCCTCGGCGAGGACACGATTGCCGTCAACCTCTACATCGGGGTGACCTGGCCGTCGCAGATCACCGAGGTGACCGAATCCGTGCACGCCACCGTCGAGGCCGCGTTGGCGACGATGACGGGCCTGCACGTGCATCGAGTGAACGTCCTGGTATCGGACACCACACTGGACACCGGCCCCTCGCCCACCTCGAATACCGAAGCATCGCAGCCCATCTCACCTCGACCACCCACTGCCGGCCCGGCCGCGATGCCGGTGGCACTGCTGTTCGGGTTCGCCCTCCTCGGTGTGGCCTTTGTCGCCGGCCGGGAATTCCTGATCGCACACGGCAACCTCGGTGGTAGCCCGTGGATCGCCGACGCGGTGTCCTGGATCTCCCGATTGCACTGGCAGAGTTGGATGATCGCCGCCGCGATCGGAGCCGCCGTCGTCGGGTTGTTCGTCGTGTTCATCGGGGTCAAGCCCCGAACGAAGACGCATTCCGGCCTGGGCGAGTCGGCGTCGACCGTGTGGGCCACGCCGACCGACATCGCTCGATTGTGCAGTGCTGCAGCACAGTCGACCCGCGGAGTCGTGGACGCGCACACCGTCGTCACCCGGAAGAAGATCGAAGTTCGGGTAGAGCGTGACGCTGCGTACGATGCCGACCGTATCGACGTCGGCGTGCGCGAGGCACTCGCTCCTGTGCTGTCCGTTGCTGCGGGCGAGCGCCGGCTGACGGTGAAGCAGTCGGTGGCAGCACCGACGAGGGTGTCGTGATGAAGACCTTCGTTGCCGGGGTCGACCGACTCCTCGCCATCGCGGCGGGGGCCGGGTTGATCGCGGGAGGTGGCTTCGCGCTGGCCTGGCATTGCGACGTCCCCTGGGCACGAGAGATGCTCTCTCGCTTCGATCGTGCGCGAATCGCCGCCCTACCGGAACAGGGCTGGTGGGTGCCGACCCTGGCCGTGGTCGGCTGCATCGCCGTTGTCCTGGCACTGCTTCTGTTGATCGGCAACTTCTCTCCGCGCACGACCGGAACGGCAAGCGTCATCGAGAAGCCCCATTTCTCGGCGCACGTGGACCTGAGCGCCATCGCGTCGGGCGTCGCCGCGGAGCTGGCCGAGTTCCCCGGTGTTCGACGCGCCCGCGGTACGGCGATCGACGATCGGGGAATGCCCACCATCACCGTATCGGTCCATGCTGCAGCCGATTTCGATGTCGTGGCCTTCACCGCCCGAGCCGAAGCCCGTGCCGCCTTCGTGGCCGAATCACTCGCCGGTGCACACGTCGCCACTCGCATTCAACTGCACGTCGACAAGCGACGGTAGCGCGGCCGCGCAGCGTTGCGACAGGCCCGGCCACCTGTCCCTTCTGTCGGATTCACCGGTACGGTGTCGATACACGACCCGAAGCAGGGAAGATCCGCGGAGCTCGACTCGAGTGGAAGGGAGTCCGCCTCGATGGGGCGTAGGAACGGCGACTGGCTGTTGATTCTTCTCGAACCGGATTCGGTGGCGTGCGTGGTGGCGGTAGGGACGACGCAGAAGAGCAAGGTTCCCATGGCGGCGTTCCTGAGGAGGTCGTCCGACTCGACTCACGCACGTGATGCGGTTGCTCGGTGTGCAGAATCGGGAAGGGACGTGGACATCGAATGCGAGCCGGGCAGGTACGTCTCGGCTCGTCCGATTCTCGGGGACGACGGTACGGTCCAGGCGGTGTGGGCCAGACTGCATCCGGGCACGTGCGACTCTCCGCCGTCGAATGCTTGGGCCTTTCGCTGGAATCTGACTCGCGGCACTGCCCACTCCAAGGACTCCCCGGCGCTGAATTCCGATGTGGCGCACTTGTCGGTAGCAGAAGCGATGGCAACGTTGGATTTCGGATTGCGAGCCACCGACGTCCTCGCGATGCTGGTATCCAGCACAGTCGGCGACACCGTGGATCTCGACGCAACCCAGCGTTGGACCACGGACGAGCTACATCGAATTCGCGTGCTGGCGCACACCACCGTCGAAGGCGAAGCTCGTCACCTGCGCGGCATCGCAATCGACCGCGGTCCGTTCGTCATGAGCCACCCATCCCCTACCGGAGTCCAGGAGACGATGAGCGGGCTCGTAGCGGGCGCCTCGGTCATCGCACGACGCCACACCGCAATAGTCGATCTGTGCACCCTGGAGACCTTGTACTGGCACGGCCCGCCGCCACCGTCCATCGCATGGAATCTCGACCCGACCGACCCGCGACCGCGAGTGCACCCGGACGACGACGGAGCAGTCGACGCACTCGCGAAATCAGTGTCCCGGGCCGGCGGCGCAGGAGACGAACCAAGCATCACCGTCAGATTCAGAGACCGAAACGGCGGCTACACCACCCACTCGGTGACCGCGTGCGCTCTGCCGATTCTCCCTGACGCCGAAGAACCTCGGCTCGCGCTGGTGACGGTGACCGAGGCCTGTATCTGATCGCGCGCAGCGCTGGCGCTTCGGCACCGACGGGTTTAAAGTTCGGTGTGTTACGCAAAGACTCGGTCAACGAGGCGTAACCCGCGACCTACCTTGTGTCTCTCGGGATGGTCCGCACAACTACAGATCGCCGGACGAGCGTGCGCTCTCGTTCCAGGCCGATCCCATCGAGTACGCAACCGGCCCATATCCGTTGTGGCCCCATATCCGTTGTGACACTGCACCCGGCTCGGTCCGAACGACAGCCACCATCACGTCGCCGAATCGCCCCCCCTACTCACGAACGGGAGACATCATGAACCGCATTTCTGCTCGGACTCGCACCGCATCCATCGCCCTGATCGCCGGCTCGATGATCGCCGTGACGTCGATGAGCGGAGCCGCTGTTGCTCTTGCTCAACCCGCGCCACCCGCGGTGTCCGCCACCGTCGAGGAATTCGTCCCCGTGAGCGCAGAAGAAGTTGCCTCGCTCAATGCTTCGCTGGCAGAACAGGGCCGCAATCCACTCCCCGCCGGCACAGCCGGCTTTCAGATCAGCGATGACGCGACTGTGACGATCGTCGACGAGACCGGCAACGTCCTCGATCGACAGCCGACTCCCACGGGACCTCAGGCCCGTGGAGTCACCGATGAAATAAAGCGAGTAGTCGGTGCCTGCCTCGGAATCGACTTCTTCGGCGCAGTCGGTGCTTGGGAAGCGATCGAAAGCCAGGTGAACTCGTGGGACAAGGCTGCCAAGTTCGTCCTGAGGCGAGTCGGCCTGATCGCGGCATTGTCCTGCGGCGGCGGAATATTCGCGGAGTACCTACTCTGACATGCCCTTCTCCCCAGGAAAGGAACGATTGCCATGACAGCTCCCACCCGAAACAAGTTCGAGCGATGGTCCGGCGGGATGCCCCTCGCCGCCCCGGTGGCATTCGGATCCGTGCTGTTGATCGCCAGTGTCTCGTCGAAGCTCGGTGGCAGCTCCCTCTTCTTCTTCGCCCCTCTGGCCCTCGTCACCTCGGGAACGATGGTGTGGCTCGGAGCCCGACGTGATCCGACGCGAGACCACCTCGCTCACGTCACCGTGGGGTCGGGACTGCTGGTGGGATGCGGCGTCGTCGTCGCCGTGTGTGGTCTCGCAGGCGGACTGATGCTGGACTCACCGACGTTCTGGGCGTCCATAGCCGTCGTTGCAGCAATTGCGGCACCGATCAGCGCAGGCATCAGTCCCTTCTCGTCGCCGAGGGGCTAGTGCCTGCGGCAGTGGTGCGGTTATGTGCCCCAGCCGGCACATAACCGCACCACTGCCCATGGCACTTACAACCGCGGGTCGACCGGCTCGGATTCCAGTGCCAGGACGGCGAACACGGCCTGGTGGATGGAATAGAGCGGCTCACCGCGCACCGAGCGATCCAGCGCTTCCATTCCCAGCGCATATTCGCGGAGGGCCATCGACTGCTTGTGTCCCACGTTTCGGTTGCGCAGGGCAGTCAGTCGATCCGGGTCGGTGTAGTCGGCACCGTAGATCAGCCGCAGATACTCGCGGCCACGAACCTTCATGCCGGGCTGCATCTTTCCGCGAGGAGCGTTCGCTGACGGTTTGACGACCATGCCCTCGCCGCCCTGCGCCGTCAACTCCTCCCACCACTTCTCCCCTGCCGCAACCGAATCCGGCATGGACAGATCGACCTCGATTCGACGGGTGGTGGCGAACATATCGGGAGCTGCTGCCACCAATCGGTCGGCAACATCGAGGTGCCAGGCGTGCGGACGATCGGCATACGTCCCGACGTTCGACGCCAGCACCTGAAACGGCGCAATCCGAACCCCGTCCAGTCCGTCCGTCGGCCAGATGTACCGCCGATACGCACCGGTGAACTCGCCCAGGTTGACCTGCCGAACGGTGTTCCGTTCCAGCAACTCCTGCACATCCAGACCACGCGAACCGGCCGATGCCAGCACCGCCGCCTCGGCCACGAGATTCGCCCGAGACACCGCAGCGACCGCGGCGTACTCGGTTTTGATCAGGCCCTCCGCTTTGGCGGACCACGGCATCAGTTCGCAGTCGAGAATCAGCCAGCTCGAATCCAATTCGTCCCACACACCGGCCTTCTCGATCGCGTCGGACACCCCGGAGATCAGCTCGCCGGTCAGTGACTCGTCGAACACCGGACGACCCGTCCGCGTGTACGCGGTGCCGAGCGATCCCTGCGGCGCATCGAACTTCTCCCGAGCGGTGTCGGCATCTCGACACACCACCACGACCACCCGCGAGCCCATGTGCTTCTCCTCGCAGATCACCGTCGACGCACCGAGCGCGCGATACGCGTCGAATGCCTGCGTCGGATATTCGAGATAGCCCTCGCGCTCGGATGTTCCACTCGGTGCCATCGTCGGCGGCAGATAGTGCAGCCACTGCGGAGCGAGGGCGAACCGACTCATCACTTCCAGTGCGCCCGCGGCATTCTCCGGCCGAACCGATACCCGCCCACGCAGCGACGTCTCGACGCCCGTCGGGCCGATCACGTCGGACAGATCGAGCGATGCCGCATCCCGCGTGAACGCGCCCATCGGGCGGGCAGGCTCGTACCAGACCTTCTCGGCCGGAACCGACACCACCTCGCGCTCCGGGTAACGCAGCGCCGTGAGCTTCCCGCCGAAGACGCATCCCGTATCGAGACACGCAGTGTTGTTCTCCCACTCCACTTCCGGCACCGGAGTGTGCCCGTAGAGCACCGTCGCCGAGCCCCGATAGTCCTGCGCCCACGGGTACCGCACCGGCAGGCCGAATTCGTCGGTCTCGCCGGTGGTGTCGCCGTACAGAGCAAAACTTCGAACCCTGCCCGACGCCCGGTTGTGGTACTTCTCGATCAAGCCCGCGTGCGCAACGACGAGCTTGCCGCCGTCGAGCACGAGGTGCGCGACGAGGCCGTCGCAGAACTCGAGCACCTCCCTGCGAAACTCTGCCGACTCGGCGTCGAGCTGTTCGAGGGTCTCGGCGAGACCGTGCGAGGCAGTGACCTTCCGGCCGCGGAGTGCCTTGACGAGCTTGATCTCGTGGTTACCCGGAACTGCCAATGCTGCTCCGGTACCGACCATTCCCATCACCAGTCGCAGGACTCCCACCGAGTCCGGTCCGCGATCGACGTAATCGCCGACGAACACGGCAGTCCGACCGGGCGGTGGCGTCGCACCGACCGCGCGGCCGGCGTCGTCCCGCTCGATCGTGTAACCCAGCACGCCGAGCAGGCTTTCGAGTTCGGCAAGGCAGCCGTGGATGTCGCCGATGACATCGAACGGTCCGGTCAGCTCACGTCGATCGCTGCGTAGCGGGGTGCGAACGAACGCCGCCGACGCCACCGCTTCGACACCGTCGAGTACGTGGACCGTGCGAAAGCCTTCCTTGGACAGTCCCCGAAGCGAGCGTTGCAACTGGGACTGCTGGCGGCGCAGCACATCTCGACCGAACATCCTGTCGGTGCGCTCGGCGTTGCGCTGTGCACACACCGATTCGGGCACATCGAGCACGACGGCGACCGGTAGCACGTCGTGTTCGCGGGCCAACGCGATCAACGTCTTTCGCGCCGCGGGTTGCACGTTCGTGGCGTCCACGACGGTGAGCAGACCGGCCCGGAGCCTGGTTGCCACGAGGAATTCCAGCAGCGCGAATGCGTCCTTGGTCGCGCTCTGCAGGTTGGGGTCGTTGCTCACCATGCCCCGGCAGGCATCACTGGACACCGTCTCGTACGGACCGAAGTGCTGCGCGGCGAAGGACGACTTGCCGGACCCGCTGATGCCGACGAGTACGACGAGGGATCGATCCGGAATGTCGAAGGTACTCATCGGGTCTGCTCCTCTCGGGTGAAGACGGCCATCTGTGTCGGGGTGCCGTACATATCGTCGACGGGGCCGATTCCCTCGATGCGTACGTCGTAGGCGTGTTCACGTGCTACCGACGAACCCCAGTGCTCGAACTGCGCTCGGGTGAATTCGAATCGGTGATCGACGTGACGGAAGGTTCCCGGTTCGAGGCCGGGATACAGCACGTTGTACTCGGAGTTGGGTGTGGTGACGAGAACCGTTCGTGGACGCGCCTGAAGAAATACCGAACGCACCAACGCCGGAAGCCGATCGAGATCGACGTGTTCGATGACCTCCATGAGCACCATCGCGTCGAATCCGTGCAGCCGAACGTCGCGGTACGTGGCCGACGACTGCACCAGTTCGATCCGAGCGCGCTGCCGGTCGGACATGTCGTCCAGACGCAGCCTGCGCTGAGCCTTGGCGAGTGCACGATCACTCACGTCGGCACCGAGAATGCGATCGAAACTGTTGTCCGCGAGCAGCTCTCGCAGCAGACGACCCTCACCGCAACCGAGGTCGATCACCGACTTCGCGCCTGCACCCGTCAGTGCCGCCAACACGGCACGCACCCGATGCTCGGCCAGCGTCGGATCTCGCGGGGCTGCGTCGCCCTGCGGAGCGTCGGGCACGAGTCGGTCGAGCGCCGAGGCCACCAGTTCGCGACGGTGCGCCAGGTAGCGCGAGGCGATGAGCGAAGACTCCGGGTGATCCCCCAGCCAATCCCCTGCTGCTCGAACGAGTTTGTCGGCCTCGTCCTCGCCCACCCAGTAGTGCTTCCCGTCGTCGAGGACCGGAAGCAGGACGTACAGGTGCCGCAGGGCAGACGACAGCGTGAATGTTCCGGTCAAGACCAGATCGACGTACTCGGAGTTACCCCAGTGCGGCTGAGTCGGATCGAGCGGGATGGGCGTCGCGTCCACTTTCCAACCGAGGGGACCGAACATCCGTGACGCCAGGTCGGTCGCACCACGAGACGGCGCGGCAGGCATCGAGATCGTCAGATCGATTGCAGCAGAGACCAATTCAGGCCTTCCGGTACACACGCCGGCCAGCGTTTGCTTGAACAGTCGCGACAATGCCACCGCGAGCCCGGACGCTGCGCCGTCATTCACCAGAACTGCGACGGTGGTGCGCTCGGCCGAGACTTCCGGATACAGCACAGTGGTGGTGCCCATGGGCAGGTTCCAGCTCTGCACACGATCGGGGTGCTTGTGCAGCAAATACCCGATGTCGGAGGAGTCCGGGAAATCGGTTGTGGCATTTGCAGTCACGGTCAGTAGCACCGCAGCGACGTTACGGGACAGCCGCGCCCGATGCGTCCAATTTTTCGGGCGCCCGCCTGCCCCGGTCCGGGATGAATGTCCCCTTGTTGCAGTCAGAGTGACTGAAAGCCACATTGATCCCAACTGGGAGGGGGATGTGGACGGTCACGGGAGGGGTGCACGCACGCAAAAGCGGCACCCACCCTTTCGGGTGAGTGCCGCTTCAGGTACAGCTGGTGAAACTAGATCACTTGACGATCTTCGTGACGCGACCGGCTCCGACGGTACGACCGCCCTCACGGATTGCGAAACGGAGGCCGACATCCATGGCGACCGGCTGGATCAGCGTGACGGACATCTCGGTGTTGTCACCGGGCATGACCATCTCGGTGCCCTCGGGAAGGGTCACGACGCCCGTAACGTCCGTGGTACGGAAGTAGAACTGCGGGCGGTAGTTGTTGAAGAACGGCGTGTGGCGGCCGCCCTCGTCCTTCGAGAGGATGTAGGCGTTGCCCTCGAACTCCGTGTGGGGAGTCGTGGTGCCGGGCTTGATGATGACCTGTCCACGCTCGACGTCTTCGCGCTTGATGCCACGAACGAGGAGGCCGACGTTGTCGCCTGCCTGACCCGAGTCGAGCAGCTTGCGGAACATTTCGATTCCGGTGACGGTGGTCTTGGTCGAGCCGGGGCGGATGCCGACGATCTCGACCTCTTCGTTGACGTTGACCGAGCCGCGCTCGATACGTCCGGTGACCACGGTGCCACGACCGGTGATGGTGAAGACGTCCTCGACGGGCATGAGGAACGGCTTGTCGGTCTCACGGACGGGGTCCGGAACCGAATCGTCGACGGCCTGCATGAGCTCCATGACCGACTCGCCCCACTTCTCGTCACCCTCGAGTGCCTTGAGTGCGGAGACCTTGATGACCGGTGCGTCCTCGTCGAACTCCTGCGAAGCGAGGAGCTCGCGGACCTCCATCTCGACGAGCTCGATGATCTCGTCGTCGTCGACCATGTCGGCCTTGTTCAGTGCGACCAGGATGTACGGAACACCGACCTGGCGGGCGAGCAGCACGTGCTCGCGGGTCTGCGGCATCGGGCCGTCGGTTGCTGCAACGACCAGGATTGCGCCGTCCATCTGTGCCGCGCCGGTGATCATGTTCTTGATGTAGTCGGCGTGACCCGGTGCATCGACGTGCGCGTAGTGGCGCTTCTCGGTCTGGTACTCGACGTGGGAGATGTTGATCGTGATACCACGAGCCTTCTCCTCCGGAGCCTTGTCGATCTGATCGAAAGCCGAGGCCTCGTTCAGGTCCGGGAACTTGTCGTGCAGAACCTTGGTGATTGCAGCCGTCAGCGTCGTCTTACCGTGGTCAACGTGACCGATGGTGCCGATGTTGACGTGCGGCTTCGTCCGATCGAACTTCGCCTTCGCCACTGTGTGTCCTCCTGGACTGATCTGTGCGGGCCCCGACGGGGCCGGCACGCGTATGTGTTCTTACTTATTACAGGTCGAGCGTGGTCCAGCAAACGAAGAGAGAATTACTCTCCGTTGACCTTCGCGATGATTTCCTTCGCTACGTTCGCGGGAACTTCTGCGTACGAATCGAAGACCATGGAGTAGTTAGCGCGGCCCTGTGTCTTCGACCGAAGGTCTCCGATGTAGCCGAACATCTCCGACAGCGGAACCAGTGCCTTGACGATACGGGCACCGCTGCGTTCCTCCATGGCCTGGATCTGACCACGGCGGGAGTTCAGGTCGCCGATGACCTCACCCATGTAATCCTCGGGCGTGATGACCTCGACGGCCATGACGGGTTCGAGAATGACGGGGCTGGCCTTGCGGGCGGCTTCCTTGAACGCTTGTGAGCCGGCGACCTTGAAGGCCATTTCCGACGAGTCGACGTCGTGGTACGCACCGTCGAGCAGTGTGACCTTGACGTTGACCAGGGGGTATCCGGCGAGAACACCGTACTGCATGGCGTCCTGCGCACCGGCGTCGACCGAGGGGATGTACTCCCTGGGCACACGACCACCGGAGACCTTGTTCTCGAATTCGTAGGTCGCACCGTCTTCGCCCTCGAAAGGCTCGAGCTTGATGATGACCTTCGCGAACTGGCCGGAGCCACCGGTCTGCTTCTTGTGGGTGTAGTCGTGCTTCTCGACCGTCTTGCGGATGGTCTCGCGGTACGCGACCTGCGGCTTGCCGACGTTGGCCTCGACCTTGAACTCGCGACGCATACGGTCGACGAGGATGTCGAGGTGCAGCTCGCCCATGCCGCCGATGACGGTCTGGCCGGTGTCCTCGTCCAGCTTCACCGAGAAGGTGGGATCCTCTTCGGCGAGCTTCTGGATTGCTGTTCCCAGCTTCTCCTGGTCGGACTTGGTCTTCGGCTCGATCGAGACCTGGATGACCGGGTCCGGGAAGCTCATGGACTCGAGGATGATCTGGTTCTGCGGATCGCAGAGCGTGTCACCCGTCGTGGTGTCCTTGAGGCCGATGACCGCGTAGATGTGACCGGCAGATGCGGTCGCGATCGCGTTCTCCTTGTTGGAGTGCATCTGGAACAGCTTGCCCAGACGCTCCTTCTTGCCCTTGGTCGAGTTGATGACCTGAGCGCCGGAGTCGACCTTGCCCGAGTACACCCGGACGTAGGTCAGCTTGCCGAAGAAGGGGTGAGTGGCGATCTTGAACGCGAGAGCCGCGAACGGCTCGTCTGCGGACGGCTTGCGAGTGATCTCCTTCTCCTCGTCGCCGACGGCGTGTCCGATGGTCTCGGCAACGTCGAGGGGAGACGGGAGGTAGTCGATGACCGCGTCGAGCATGGGCTGGACGCCCTTGTTCTTGAACGCGGATCCACACAGGATCGGGTACAGCTCGCTGTTGACCGTCATCTTGCGGATGGCGCCCTTGATCTCGTCGATCGTGAGCTCTTCGCCGCCGAAGTGCTTCTCCAGAAGCGCTTCGTCGGACTCGGCCACGGTCTCGAGCAGCATGGTGCGGTACTCGTCCGCGCGCTCCTTGAGGTTTTCCGGGATCTCCTGGATCTCGTACTTCTCGCCGAGCTTGGTCTCGCCACTCCACACGAGAGCCTTCATCTGCACGAGGTCGATGACGCCCTCGAAATCGTTCTCTGCGCCGATGGGCAGCTGGATGACCAGCGGCTTGGCACCGAGACGATCGATGATGGTCTGCACGGTGTAGTAGAAGTCCGCGCCGAGTTTGTCCATCTTGTTGACGAAGCAGATGCGCGGCACGTCGTACTTGTCGGCCTGACGCCAGACCTGCTCGGACTGTGGCTCGACACCTTCTTTGCCGTCGAACACTGCGACAGCGCCGTCGAGGACGCGGAGCGAGCGCTCCACCTCGACGGTGAAGTCGACGTGACCGGGGGTGTCGATGATGTTGATCTGGTTGTCGTTCCAGAAGCACGTCGTGGCAGCAGAGGTGATCGTGATGCCACGCTCCTGCTCCTGCTCCATCCAGTCCATGGTGGCTGCGCCATCGTGAACCTCACCGATCTTGTAGGAGATACCGGTGTAGAAGAGGATGCGTTCGGTAGTGGTGGTCTTGCCGGCATCGATGTGGGCCATGATGCCGATGTTGCGGACCTTGTTGAGGTCGGTCAGCACGTCCTGTGCCACGAGTTAACCCGCCTTGGTGTTGGAAGAGGTATTGCCTGAGCTGATCAACGCTCCGGCGGTATCGGATAGTTCCGAATACCGCCCGAGCGAGGAGATCACCAGCGGTAGTGGGCGAACGCCTTGTTGGCTTCGGCCATCTTGTGAGTGTCTTCGCGACGCTTCACAGCGGCACCGAGGCCGTTGCTGGCGTCGAGCAACTCGTTTGCCAGCCGCTCGACCATGGTCTTCTCACGACGAGCGCGCGAGAACGTGACCAGCCAGCGCAGTGCCAGCGTGGTGGAGCGGCCGGGACGAACCTCGACGGGCACCTGGTAGGTGGCGCCACCGACGCGACGGCTGCGAACCTCGAGGGCCGGCTTGACGTTGTCGAGTGCACGCTTGAGCGTGACGACGGGGTCGGTGCCGGTCTTCTCGCGAGCCTGCTCGAGCGCCTGGTAGACGATGCGCTCGGCGGTCGACTTCTTGCCGTCGAGGAGAATCTTGTTGACGAGCTGCGTGACCAACGGCGATCCGTAGACCGGGTCGTTGATCAGCGGCCGCTTGGGTGCTGGGCCCTTGCGTGGCATATCAGCTCTTCTCCTTCTTGGCTCCGTAGCGGCTACGAGCCTGCTTGCGGTTCTTGACACCCTGGGTGTCGAGCGAGCCGCGGATGATCTTGTAACGCACACCCGGGAGGTCCTTCACACGACCACCGCGAACGAGCACCATCGAGTGCTCCTGCAGGTTGTGACCCTCACCGGGGATGTATGCGGTGACCTCGACCGAGGAGGTCAGGCGAACACGCGCGACCTTACGGAGAGCGGAGTTCGGCTTCTTGGGGGTGGTGGTGTACACGCGAGTGCACACGCCACGGCGCTGTGGACTGCCCTTGAGGGCAGCGGTCTTCAGTTTCGCGACCTTGTCGGTGCGTCCCTTACGGACCAGCTGGTTGATCGTTGGCATGAACCGGCTTTCTTCGTGTCGATAAACAGGGATCTAGCAGTTGGAGCAAGAGAACACTGCTCCTCACCCGGTACTGCTGCTGCTCCAGTACTGCTACCGCGGGTCTCTTGCACCCCGCGGTCGGGTGTGTCGCATACCCCCACACGTCCAGCCGGTTGCGCGCTCTTTCAAGCGAACGTGCGCACGGCTGTACCTCGCATAGGCACACAAACGGTCCGGCCAGGCCGGACACGACCCATAACGATACCCGGCGGCGCGGCCTCGGGTCAAAACACCCTTCGCCCTGATACGCAACCTATCTGCTCAGGTTGAGTGTGAGGTCGGCCAGCTTCGCCGCGGCCTGGCACGGATCGGGATGAGCGGCACCGGGCTGGTACTGCACCCACCACCCGAAGATGCCGTCCCGATCCGCCCCGGCCGAGACTCCGCACGAATCGGGATCGTTCGGACGCTGAGCCTGGATTGCCTTGCGGCCCTGCACCGTTGTGTCGGTGACGGTGTACATCATCTTTTCCTCGGCGGCCCGCTCGGCGGCCAGAGTGCCGGATTCGAACCAGTTGAACGTCACCTTCACCGTGCCCGCGGAGCCGACGAGATCCCACCGACAGATGGCCCCGAAGAAGCCGCGTTCGATGGCGTCGGCTCCGGTGGTCTCGGCGATCTGGTCGTCGGAGACGGCATCGCACTCGGTCAACAATTCGGTGAATTCTTGGCCACCGGAGCCTGCGAAGCTCGCCGGTCTCGCAGTTCCCTGGACGGTCTGGGCGCACCCGGCGACGAGCAACAGGGTCGACGCCGCCGCGACCACTCGTTTGCGCGTCATTGCTTGCGCTCCACGGTCAGAGTCGCGAGTTCGTTTCCGACGTCGCACGGCGGGCGCGCGGCAGGTCCGAGGGAGTACGTGATCGACCAGTGAAAGAAGTCGTCGCCGAACTGCACGCCTATTTCGCACAGGGTGTCCTGCTCGGCCTCGAACCCCGGGTTGCCGTCGATCTCGATGTCTTTCGCCGGACGGCCGATCAGCTCGGAACCGGCGCGTTCGCGTCCGATAGGGCTGCCGCGGTACCAGGAGAAGCTGACTCCCGGTCCGCCGAACCCCGTGGTCTCCCACTGGCATCCGACGGAATTGCGGGTGATCTGCGCGAACGGGCCCGCTCCGAACGCGGACTGCACCTCGGCGTCGGTGATCGATCCGCATTCACCGAAGAAGGGACCCGGCTCGTACACCGTGGTCGTCGGAGCAGTCTCTTGCGTCGATGCAGCGTCGTCCTCCGCACCGCCGCACCCGGCGATCAGCACGGCTGTTGCCGTCACGACCATCGCGAACCGTCTCGTCATCTGCTACGGGGCCGAGAATCCGCCGACGCCGGGAATGTCGAACACGATTCCGGAGGCAAGGACGTGCGCGGTGAACAGGACCGGCCCGCTGCCGGTATCGGCGACGACCGGCCCCGCGGGCTCGAACACGCCGTTTCCCTGCCGGCAGATCGGTGCGTTGACCGACCCGGTGCGTCCGTTGGCGATGTTGACGAAGTCGACCTGCAGGCTGGCGAAGTTCTGGTACGACGTGCAGATCCGCGGATCGGCGGCACGGCCCCAGATGTGGGTCAGTCCCGGAGTCTCGGTACCGGCGACCTCGATCGTGCCGATCCACTGATCCGGAACGATGAGTCCGCCGACGGTGACTCCGAGGTTGGGAATCTGCAGAACGGGGACGGGAACCGGTCCGGGCGGGGGTGCAGGTGCGGTCTCGGCGGGTGCAGGCGGCGCATCGGCAGGCGGTTGCGCCTGTGCGACCGGCGCGAGGGCCATGGTGCCCACAGCCGCGAACGCGGCTGCGAGGAGACCGAATCGAGTCCGACGAGCCATACCTGGGTGTCTCCTGGTCCTTTGGAAGCGAGTCGCCATACGTTACCGCGAAGCGGCGAGCTTCCGGCCCTGGACGTAGACGCCGACGATCGCGGGCTCGCGCATCGACATCAGCAGCGCGAACAGGGTCTGGTCTCGGGCGAGCTCGGCATCGTCGGCGCGGACGCCGTGGTCGATCGCCGCCGCGAGCTGGGGCCATGCGGACGGATCGACCACGACGAAATCGGCTTCCTTGCCCGCGTCGAAGTTGCCGATTCGGCTCTCCATGTCCAGCGCTCGTGCCCCGGCGAGGGTTCCGGTGAACAGCAATTCGGCGGGATGCAGGGACAGTCCGGCGTCACCGGCCTCGGAGATGTGCACCTTGAACGCGTCGGCGAGGACCTGCGGCAACAGCCACTCGTCACCGCCGCCGAAGTCCGATCCGATGGCGATGTTCACCCCCGCGGCGACGGTTCGCTTCCACGGCATCGTGCCCGAGCCCAGGAACTGCTGCGAGGTGGGACAGTGCGCGATGGACGTGCCGGTCTCTGCCATTCGCGCGAGTTCGACGTCCTGACAGTGCACCGCGTGGGCCAGGACGGTGCGCGGGCCCAGAAAGCTCTTCCCACCGACCTGCGAGCCCGGCAGAAACTTGCCGTCGTAGGTGTCGAGGTACGTCTCCACCCCGTAGGCGTTCTTGGTGGCGTCGATCTCGCCGGTCCCCGGCCGGTTGTTCTCGTTCAGGTGTGTGTGGAAGTAGACGCCTCGGGCGCGCACGGAATCGTAGAGCTCGCCGAGGTTCTTCAGCGTCTGCGTCGTCACCGAGAGCGAGAACCGCGGTACGACGGCCACGTGCAGCATCGCCGTGTCGACATCGCCGGTGTCGGCGGCGTGCCACTTCTCGATCTCCTCGGACACCAGTCGGATGGCCTCGTCCTCACCGGTGATCAATGCCTGCGCCGACGCCGGGCCGGTGGTCTGGACCCCTCGGCCGCTGACGATGCGTAGCCCGTGCTCGAGTGTTTCGGCGAACAGCGAATCCTGCGCATGCGGGAACGCCGATCCGAACACCATTGCCTGCGTGGTTCCGGCCCGGATCCGCGCGGCGCAGAAGTCTCTGGCCGCAGCGGCAGCGAACTCGGGATCGGCGAAGCGGGACTCGGACGGAAAGATGCACGTGTTCAGCCACTCGAGCAGTTGCCCGCCGCCGTAGGAATCTCCGGCGTAGGTCTGCGGGAAGTGAATGTGGGTGTCGACGAATCCCGGCAGCAGGAACGCGGGCCGATGGTCGGCAACCGTATGCTGCGCGAATTCGGTTGGGAGCGAATCGAACTCACCACAGAACTCGATCTTGCCGTCGTCGCCGACCACGAGGGCACCGTCGGGAATCGACACCAGCGCGGCGGCGGCGTCGAGCACCGTGGGCGAGCCGGCGACGTGAAAGATCTGGCCGCGGTGCACGCGTGCGATTTCGGAAGTCACCCGCCAGAGTCAGGCACACGTCGATCGGAACTGCAGATCGTGCGGCTCTCTACTGCGCTACCGCTCCCGCGGCGGACAGCCGCGCGTTCAACGACGCATCCAACACCTCTGCCCACGAGCGCACGACCTCGGCACGTCGTCGTGCGTCGTCGGTCAGAACATCGGCCAGACCCAGACCGCGGGCGAGGTCGAGGGTTGCCTGAACGAGACGGTGGGTGACGGGATCGTTGTCGTCGACCCCGAGGTTCTCGACGGCCATCTTGTGGGCCCGACGACCGAACCGTTCTTCGAGAGGAACGATCCGATCGCGCAACTCGGGGTCGGCCGAGGCCGCGGTCCAGACCTGCAGTGCCGCTTTGAACATCGGCCCGGTGTAGTACTCGACGAGCCGCTCCACCACCAGTGTCGTCCGGCCGGGGCCCGCCGGAATCTCCTGGGCCTCGCGGCGAGCGCTGTCCATCCGGGTGTCGAACATGTACTCGAGCGCTCCGGTGATCAGGTCCTCACGCGTCGGGAAATGATGCTGGGTCGCGCCGCGGGAGACGCCTGCACGTACGGCGAACACCCCGACCGTCGTTGCCACCCAGCCCTGCTCGGCGAGCGAATCGATCGTCGCCTCGAGCAGTCGCTGACGCGTCACCCGGCTGCGGTCCTGCTTGGGTTCGCGCGCCATCACCATCGCCATACTCCCTACTACCGACCCGACTTCTCGGCCGCTCTACTTCTCGGCCGCCCAGGACGGGGGCCTCTTCTCCAGAAAGGACATCATCCCCTCTCGGGCCTCGTCGGATGCAAACAACCTGGCCGATTGCTCGGCGACGGCCGTCCCACGCTCGTCCATCTCGCGCCTGATCGCGGCCGTGGTGAGGCGCTTCGACTCGGCCAGGCCCTGCGGCGAACACTTCCTGAACACGATCATGTAGTCGGCCACCACGGCTGCGGGGACGGCGTCGGCCACGGTGACCAGACCG
>NZ_LVCU01000478.1:0-898 GCF_001647185.1 Rhodococcus sp. EPR-147 | reverse complement strand
ACCGAGATGACCGACGCGGCCAGGCCCAGCCGAACCTCCGTCAACGCGAACGAGCTCTCGGGTCCGGCGACCGCGACGTCGCAGGCCGCGACGAGCCCCATCCCGCCTGCCCGCACATGTCCGTCGATCTTCGCGACGACGGGTTTCGGGGTGTCGATGATCAGCCGCATCAGATCCAGCATCTGCCGGGTGCGAAGTTCCGGTGATGCCCCGGCTTCGCGGAGGTCTGCTCCGGCACAGAACGTGGTGCCGGTGTGACCGAGCACGATCGTTCTGACGTCGTCGTCGAGCGCCGCAGCGGTGAGTCCCGCTGTCAGCTCCTCGACCATCACCGAGGACAGCGCATTCCGGTTCTCCGGCGAATCCAACGTCAAATACGCTGTGTCCTTGCCCGACTCGACGAGAACGGCCATCAGTAGCTTCTCGGCAGTCCGAGCGAGTGCTGGCTCACGAAGTTCAGGATCATCTCCCGACTCACCGGTGCGACGCGGGCGATGCGAGCAGCCCCGAGCATCGCAGCCAAGCCGTACTCGCTGCTCAAGCCGGCACCGCCGTGGGTCTGGATCGCCTGATCGAGCGCCTTGATGCTGGCTTCGGCCGCAGCATATTTCGCCATGTTCGCCGCCTCGGCCGCACCGAAGTCGTCGCCGGAATCGTAGAGCACCGCAGCCTTCTGCATCATCAGCTTCGCGAGCTCGAGCTCGATCTTGCACTGCGCCAACGGGTGCGCGAGACCCTGATGCGCTCCGATCGGCGTCTTCCAGACCGTCCGCTCGTTGGCGTACTTCACGGCGGCGTCGATGGCGTAGCGACCCATCCCGACGGCCATCGCGGCACCGAGAATGCGCTCGGGGTTCAGGCCGGCGAACAGCTGCATCAGGGCGGCGTCGGCCTCACC
>NZ_LVCU01000477.1:0-4130 GCF_001647185.1 Rhodococcus sp. EPR-147 | reverse complement strand
TCTTCTGCAGACCCGGAGCGTCCGTGGGCACGATGAACAGCGCCGGCTTGAGCTTGCCGGTCTTCGAATCCTCGGTGCGTGCGACGATCAAAACCGCATCGGCCTGATCCACGCCGGAGATGTAGATCTTGTTGCCCTTGAGAATCCACTCGTCACCGTCACGACGCGCCGTGGTGGTGATCTGGTGCGAATTGGAGCCGGCGTCGGGTTCGGTGATGCCGAAGACCATGATCTTGGACCCGTCGGCGAGCGCGGTGAGCCACTCCTGCTTCTGGTCGGCCGTGCCGTACTTGCCGATGATGGTGCCGCAGATGGCCGGGCTGACGACGACCAGCAGCAGACCGGCACCGTGCGCGGCCAACTCCTCCTGCACGAGCGCGAGTTCGTAGATGCCCGCGCCACCGCCGCCGTACTCCTCGGGAAGGTTGACGCCGAGGAAGCCGAGCTTGCCCGCCTCGTTCCACAGTTCGGTCAGCGGCTCACCCTTGCGCGCCTTCGGCAGGACGTAGTCGATGTAGTTGTAGCGCTTGCCGAGTGACGAGACTGCGTTGCGCAGACCCTTCTGCTCTTCGGTTTCGATGAAACTCATGATTGCTCCACTCCCTCTTCGGTGACGGCTTCTTCGGTGACAACGGCGAGAACTGCGCCGACTTCGACTTGCTGGCCTTCCACAACGTTCAATTCGGTGAGCACACCGTCGGCAGGCGCGGTGACCGTGTGTTCCATCTTCATCGCCTCCAGCCACAGGATGGGCTGACCGGCGGTGACGGTATCGCCCTGCGCTGCAGCGATTCTGATGACACTGCCGGGCATCGGTGCGAGCAGCGAACCGGCCGCGACCTCGTCGGTGGGGTCGGTGAACCGCGGGGCCTTGATCAACCTGACCGGACCGAGCGCGGAATCGACGAAGACGTCCGAACCGTAGCTGCTCACCTGGAAGATACGACGAATTCCGTTGTCGTCGAGCGTCACCCGCGTCGGAGTGTGCTCTATCAGTTCGACGCCCTCGAGTTCGACGCCGTCCACCGAGGCGGTGAGTCCGCTGCGACCGATCGAGTATTCGACGGTGATGTCGTTGTACGTCTTGCGCTGCGGTTGAGACCGGAGATTGCGCCAACCGCCGGGCAGTCCCCGGTTCACCCGCGCCTGCGCGACGTTGCTCGCTGCGTCGGCCAACGCAGCCGCGAGAGCCGAGAGTTCCTCGGCGCGGCCGTGTGCGATCGGCTGAGCCAGTACCTCGAGCCCGTGCGTGTCGAAGAAAGCCGTGTCGGTATCCCCGGCCAGGAACGCCGGATGCCGCAGGATGTTGACCAGTAGATCGCGGTTGGTCTTCAGGCCGTGAACGGTGGCCTTGTGCAACGCTTTCGCCAGTAGATTCGCAGCCTGATCCCGCGTCGGCGCGAACGAGATGACCTTCGCGAGCATCGGGTCGTAATGAGTTCCCACCACACTGCCGGTCTCGACGCCGGAATCGACCCTGATGCCGGCCTTCGCGAGAACCTCGAACTGCGCACCGGGGATCTCGAATCGGTGCACGGCACCGCTCTGCGGCTGCCAGTCCTGGGCCGGATCCTCCGCGTAGAGGCGAACTTCGATGGAGTGTCCACGTGTCTCGGGCTGCTCGGCGGGCAACCGCTCCCCCGCGGCGACCCTGATCTGCAGCGCCACCAGGTCGAGTCCCGTCGTGCATTCGGTGACCGGGTGCTCCACCTGCAGACGGGTGTTCATCTCGAGGAAGAAGAAGTTGCCCTTCTCGTCGGCGAGGAATTCGACGGTACCCGCACCCTCGTAGCCGATGGCCTCGGTGGCCAGCGTCGCCGCATGGAAGAGCTTCTCGCGCATGCCGTCGATGCGTTCGACGAGCGGCGACGGTGCCTCCTCGACGACCTTCTGATGTCTGCGTTGGATCGAGCATTCGCGCTCCCCCACCGTCCACACCGTGCCGAATCTGTCGGCCATGACCTGCACTTCGATGTGCCGACCGGTCTCGATGTACCGCTCGACGAATACCGTTCCATCACCGAATGCCGAGAGTGCCTCGCGCCCGGCGGCTTCGAGCTCCGAATCCAGGTTCTCGAGATTGCGCACGATGCGCATGCCGCGCCCACCGCCACCTGCGGACGCCTTGATCAGCACCGGAAGCTCGTTCTCGGTGACCGACTCGGGATCGAGCTGGGTCAGCACCGGCACGCCGGCGTCGGCCATCATCTTCTTGGACTCGACCTTCGAGCCCATCAATTCGATGGCCTTGACGGGCGGCCCGATCCACGTCAGGCCGGCGTTCTGCACCTGTTGCGCGAAATCGGCGTTCTCGGAGAGGAATCCGTATCCCGGATGCACCGCGTCGGCTCCGGCGGCCGCCGCTGCGGCGATGACGAGCTCGCCGCGCAGGTACGTCTCGGCCGAACTGTTTCCGGGGAGCCGCACTGCCGAGTCGGCCTCGCGCACGTGCGGGGAGTTCGCGTCGGCGTCGGAGAACACCGCGACGGTGTCGATGCCCTCGGCGCGACAGGTGGCGAACACGCGTCGGGCGATTTCGCCGCGGTTGGCTACGAGAACGGACGATACGGTCATGGCTTCACATCCGGAAGACACCGAAGTTGGCGGTGCCTTCGATCGGGGCGGTGGCGATGGCCGACAGGCACATTCCCACCACCGTGCGGGTATCACGGGGGTCGATGACGCCGTCGTCGTAGAGGCGTCCGGAGAGGAACATCGGCATCGACTCGGCCTCGATCTGGCCTTCGATCATCGCGCGCATTCCGGCATCGGCTTCGGCGTCGAAGGCTTGTCCGCGAGCTTCGGCGGCGGCGCGTCCGACGATGGAGATGACACCGGCGAGCTGCGCGCCGCCCATGACGGCGGATTTGCTGGACGGCCAGGCGAAGAGGAATCGCGGATCGAATGCGCGGCCACACATGCCGTAGTGACCGGCTCCGTAGGACGCGCCGAGCAGGATGGAGATATGCGGAACTTTCGAGTTGGAGACGGCGTTGATCATCATCGATCCGTGTTTGATCATGCCGCCCTCCTCGTACTCCTTTCCGACCATGTATCCAGTGGTGTTGTGCAGGAACAGGAGTGGGGTGTTCGACCGATTGGCGAGCTGAATGAACTGCGTCGCCTTCTGCGATTCCTCGCTGAACAACACACCGCGGGCATTGGCCAGAATGCCGATCGGATATCCGTGCAGCTCGGCCCAGCCGGTGACGAGCGAACCGCCGTACATGGGCTTGAACTCGTCGAAATCCGAACCGTCGACGATGCGGGCGATGACCTCGCGTGGGTCGAACGGGATCTTCAGATCCGTGGGGACGATGCCGAGGAGGTCTTCGGGGTCGGCCAACGGCTCGATGACCTCGGCGCGCGGCTCGGGGCCCTTCTTCTTCCAGTTCAAACGGGAAACGATGCTGCGCCCGATGCGGATGGCGTCCTGCTCGTCGACGGCGAAATAGTCTGCGAGGCCGGACTTTCGGGCGTGCATCTCGGCACCGCCGAGCGATTCGTCGTCCGAGTCCTCGCCGGTCGCCATCTTGACCAGCGGTGGTCCGGCGAGGAAGACCTTGGAGCGTTCCTTGACCATGACGACGTGATCGGACATGCCGGGGATATACGCGCCGCCTGCGGTGGAGTTACCGAACACCAGCGCGATCGTGGGGATGCCCGCCGCCGAGAGCTGCGTCAGATCACGGAACATGCGACCGCCGGGGATGAACACCTCCTTCTGCGTCGGTAGATCGGCTCCACCGGACTCGACCAAGGAGATGACCGGAAGCCGGTTCTGCGTGGCGATGTCGTTGCCGCGGAACCCCTTCTTCAGCGTCCACGGGTTGCTCGCCCCGCCGCGGACCGTCGGGTCGTTGGCGACGATGAGGCATTCGACGCCGCACACCACGCCGATACCCATGACGGTGCTGGCTCCGACGGGAAAGTCGCTGCCCCAGGCCGCGAGTGGGCACAGTTCGAGGAAGGCCGAGTCCTCGTCGATCAGCAGTTCGATGCGTTCACGGGCGAGAAGCTTGCCGCGCTTCTTGTGTCGCTCCACGTATTTCTGACCGCCACCGAGCAGAGCCTTCGAGTGCTCGGCTTCGATCTCGCCGAGTTTGGTGTTCATGGCCTCGACGCTCCCC